>JBDGRI010000038.1:1623-50623 GCA_042218235.1 Candidatus Pacearchaeota archaeon | reverse complement strand
ATACTATTAAGCAAATTCTTATTTAAATATCTTTTGAAAATTAACTTTTTATACCACAAAAAACTCACAAAAACATGAAAAAGAGGTTTTTCGAAAAAAAAGCACAAGCATTTCTCATAGGAGCGGTTCTTTTAATTGGGATTCTGGTGGGTCTCGTAACAGTTTCAAATTACGCTGAAACTTCGGGATTCTCAACATTAGAAAGCAAAGGCGAAAAAATCGACATAGAAAGTGAAAAAGTAATGGATTATGCCTTAATAAATAAAAAACCTTCAGAAAAATTAAACTCTACAGCAATAAAAAACTTCACTTTAGAAACCACAAAATCTTTAGGCCCTAAAACTAAAATTTACTTTATAGAAAACAGTTCATATTCGGGAAACTCAGGACCAATAGATTGTTACAACTGGAACACTTCAAAAAATCCTGCCAAAAAGGAATACTGTCAAACATACATAAAAAACCAAAAAATCATATCGACAATAGAAAGATCCAATCAGACCTTCCCTAAAACCCAAGGAAAACATTTTTATTTCGTAATGATTAAGGAATCCCAAGGAGAAAGACACATTTACAAAAACACAAAATGAAAAGAGATTCTATAATAAGTTTCCCACTAAAAGATAAAAAAGGTGTAAGCGTAATGATAGGTTATATACTTCTTGTAACTTTCGCAGTAGCAATAGCAGCAATAGTTTATCAATGGCTAAACTCCTATGTCCCTAAAGAAGAAATCCAATGTCCCGACGGAACAAGCATTTACATCTCAGACACAAGCCATAACCAAAAACAACTTAACATAACCATACAAAACAACGGAAGATTCAACATTTCCGGAATTTTCATAAGATATTCTAAAACCGAAGGCCAAGATGTAGCCACAAACGACCTTTCAAAAAACTTGACATCAGAAAGCTATGAATACACCGCTCCAGGAGTCCGATTCGGAAGTCCCGATGAAAATACTTTCGCACCGGATCAGGAAAAACAAGTAAAATTCGAAATTTCCGGAATTAGCCAAATGCACTCAATACAAGTAACTCCGACAAGAAGCCAAACTGAAAACAACCAATTAACAAGAGTAAGTTGTACAAATGCTCAAACAGAAAGCATAATAAACATGACAAGCTAATGTTAAATTTAAATAACAAAAAATCAGTTTCAAAACATGGAAAGATTAAACCATAAAAAAGGAGTCTCACCCGTAATAGCCACAATACTTCTTGTAGCATTAGTGATAGTTATAGGGGCAATAATATTTATTTGGTTCCAAAGCTTAACCGAGGAGGCAGTAACCAAATTCGACGGACAAAATGTAGAAATTGTTTGCAAGGACGTAAAGCTCGAAGCCAGTTACAACAACGGCCAAATTTCAATCGTGAATAGAGGCAATGTTCCAATTTATAGCATGAAAATAAAACTCGAGGGGAGTGCCGGACAATCGGAAACAATTAATGCGACCTCAAAGAGTGGATGGAAAAAAGTAGGCTTAAACCAAGGGGAAGCAGCAACACTAAATATCCAAGGAAATTACAAACAAGCAACTCTAATCCCTGTACTAATGGGAACTACCAAAGAAGGCGAAAGAAAAACAAAATCCTGTCCTGAAAGGCACGGAAATACCGTAATAATGTAAAATGTTTTTCAAAAATCCAAACAAAAAAAAGGGCCTCTCCAACGTACTTATGATGGTGGTTGCTTTAGGCCTGGTAGTCTCACTCGGGGCAATAATAATGAAAACTACACGCGACACTGTCGAGGAAAAAACCGAACAAGTTGACGCCTGTGGAACAGACATATTGGGAAAGCTTTCTGTTAATAGTGAATGGACTTGCTACGACTCAAACAAAGAAGTCCTAAATGTCCAATTGGCCAGAGAAGATATCAAGTTAGAGAAGCTAACTCTTTCTGTAAGCACAAACTCTGAAGCATATAACTTTGACCTAAACGAAACCATGTCCAATCCTTCAGAAAAAGGAGCAACCCTTTACCCTTTCAATTCAAGCGGTAAAAAAGAAGGAAAAACAAAAATTCTAGAAAAAAGATCTGAAAAGAACTACTTGGTCTTCGGTTTAAGTCAAAAACCTTCAAGCATCGAAATAGCTCCAACAATCGCTGGAAACCAGTGTGAAGTAACAGACGAAATTAACCGAATCGCAGACTGCTCCAGCATTTCAGGAATAGATTTCTCAAACTAATGAAAGATATTTAAATCAAAAAATATATTTTATAATACATGAGAAAGAGGTCTAGCTATAGCTTTGTTAAAGATAAAAAAGGCCAAGTTTGGGTGGAAACTGTAATTTACACTCTAATAGCTTTTGTTGTCCTAGGCGGGGTTCTAGCCTTCGCTAAACCAAAAATAGAAGAACTTCAAGACGAGTCAACAATTGAAGAATCGATAAACATGCTCGAACAAATCGACCAAACAATCAAAGAAATCTCTCCGACGACAGGAAATCGTAGAAAAATAACCTTATCAATAAACAAAGGAAATTTCCAAATAAACTCTCCTCAAGACAAAATAGTATTCAACATGGAAACCTCTTACCAATACAGCGAACCTGGTCAGACAATTGAACAAGGGCCGGTAAAAATCAAAAACAACCGATTTGGAGAAACCTATAGACTAAACGCAACTCTTGAATATCAAGACTACAACATTACTTGGTCTGGACAAGAAGAAACAGAGCTATTAACATCTTCCCCCACCGAATACCAATTATTCGTAACAAATAAAGGCCAAAGCTCTTCAAGCCAAAATAAACAAATAAACTTTGAAACTGCATAATGTTTGGAAAATCAAAAAACAAAGGTGAAAGTATACTAAATTTCGAAAGGCCAAATATAGAATTCTCCCCACAAGTACCGCCTCTAAAAAATACGGATAATAAAACAACAATTAATGTTAGATATTGTCTAATATCTCCTTACGCCTACGCCCATATTTATTGGGATCCTGAAAAAAATGAATTAGTTTACAATTTAGAAGAACCTCCTTTAAATAATACAGAAAAAGATTACAAAGACCAACTGATTGAAGCAATGGAAAGCATGATTAATTTTGATGTTGTAGTCGAAAAAGACCAAGACCAGCTTCTAGAATACATAGACCAAAGGTTCAAGGTTTTAGCATTCGAGTTAGGAATGGAATTAGATTATGAAAGTTACAAAAAAATTTACTATTACTTGGCCAGAGACTTTGTAGGAATGAATGAATCAGAAGCCCTACTAAAAGATTTCTTCATTGAAGATATTGAATGCAATGGAATTGAAGCCCCGATTTATATAGCTCATAGATATTACGGAAATATTCGAACTAATGTACAATTTGAAAACCTAGCAAGAGCACAAAGCTTTGTAGAAAAACTAGCCCAAAGAGCCGGAAAGTACATCTCATACTCCCAACCAATTTTAGACGGAAGCCTTCCAGACGGTTCAAGAGTTAATGCGACATATACAAAAGACGTAACAAGTAAAGGGCCAACTTTCACAATTAGAAAATTCACAGAAATTCCGTGGACACCTCCGCAACTATTGTCTTTCAAAACGCTAAGCTTAGAAATGATGGCTTACTTATGGATATTAGTTGAACACAAAATGAACATCTTAGTAGCTGGTGGAACAGGTTCAGGTAAAACGACCTTGCTTAACGTATTGGCTTTCTTTATACCTCCTGAAGAAAGAGTTGTTTCAATTGAAGATACCCGAGAACTTAATTTACCTAGAGATAACTGGCTACCGGCTGTCGAGCGTTCGGCCACGGGAGCAGGAGATTTGGGGGAAGTTACTTTGTTCAATTTACTAAAGTCTTCTTTCCGACAAAGACCCGATTACATTATTGTTGGTGAGGTAAGAGGTAAAGAAGCATTTGTTTTATTCCAGGGTATGGCATCAGGACATCCTTCTATCAGTACAATTCACGCAGAATCTGTAGAAACCGTAATAAAACGTTTAGAAACTCCTCCGATTGAGCTATCCCCTACTCTGGTAAATGTTCTAGACACGGTATGCATTATGACACACGCAATAGTAAACAACCAAGATACAAGAAAACTGAAAGAAGTTGTAGAGGTTTCAAATGTAGATGACAAAGGGGTTGCTTACACAAACAAGCCTTTTGTCTGGAACCCTCAACAAGACAGCTTTTTTTTCAAGAGAAATAGCAAAGTATTCCAAAAAATACAAAACCGATTTGGAAAATCTCAACAAGAATTACAACAAGAATTCCAAAGAAGAACAAAACTACTATACACACTAACAAAACAAAAAGAGTTTGGTTTCAAGAAATTCCAACAAATTGTCAACGAATACTACAAAAACCCTCAAAAAATTCTTCAACAATACAACATTCAATAAGGAAAATATTTAATAAACTTATTTTCTTCTTCAGGACATGGAAAGAGGTGATATAGAGGCTTTAGACAAAAACATAGAAATTCTAGAAAAAGAAGTCAAAAATCTTGAAGAAGCCTTTGATAAAAATAATAAAGATGATTTCAAAGAATCTCGTGAAAAAATGTTCAGAGCTCAATCTAAAATAAGCAAGGAGCTAGAATGATTTTCGGAAACAAAAGTTCTAAAACAGAAACATTAATAGAAGAACTAAAGGACTTAATCTCACAAAAAAGAAATTTACTAAATAACATAAAAAAACACTACGCATCTAAGAATGCTCAAGACCCTCAATCATTTAATGCTAAACTTGATGACCTCGAAGACAATTTAAAGAACATAAACGAGAAAGTAAGGCAAAGGCTTGAAGAAATTAAGGAGCCTAAAAACATCTTTCAGAAATTCTTGAAAATTCCCGATTTCTTAAATATACTAAAAAAAGAAAAAGGCGTAGAGCCCGATAAACTTGAGAAAAAAACTCTTGAAAGGCTGAAAAAAGGCGAAGATAAAGAAAACCCTAAAGCGGATAACAAAGAAATCGTTCAAGAAGATTTTTACGCAAGAATTTCAAACAAAGTTTTCTCAAACCAGTCCAAAAAACTGGCAAAAAAAGAATTTTTCTCTTCTTTAGATGATGATTTGAAAAAAGCCAACTTGAAATACACTTTACAGGGCTATATTTCGATAATGCTTTTTACAAGCATGCTTTCCTTTCTAGCGGGGATTTTAGTTTTCATGTTTTTCTCTTTCTTCCAAATACAAGCAACAGCCCCGGTTATTGCAACTGTCTCAGACACGGCTTCAAAAGTAACTAGCCTCATTTGGATACCTTTAGCTTTCCCCCTAGCAGGATTTCTAATTTCTTACAAATACCCTGCACTCGAAAAAAGTTCCAAGGAAACACAAATAGACCACGAACTACCATTTGCAACGGTAAATATGGCTGCTATTGCAGGTTCAATGATTAATCCGATGGAGATTTTCAAAATTATAGTCAAATCGGGCGAATTCCCTCATGTTAGAAAAGAGCTTACAAAGCTTATTAACGAAGTTAACGTTCACGGAACGGACATGGTTTCAGCCTTGAGAATAACTGCCAGACACACGCCAAGCCAAAAGATGAAAGAACTTCTAAACGGTTTGGCCACCACAATGAGTTCGGGAGGAGACATGGCCAAATTCTTTGACAAGCGTTCAGAAACCTTGCTTTTCGAACATAGAATAAAAAGAGAAAAAGAAACAAAAACTGCTGAAACTTTCATGGACTTGTACATAAGCATTGTAATCGCTGCTCCAATGATATTCATGCTTCTCTTGATGATGATGAAGATAAGCGGTTTAGGAATTACTCTGCCAACGTCTACAATAACATTGATAGTGGTTTCAAGCGTAGTAGTCATAAATATATTTTTCATAATTTACTTACACATGAAGGAGGAGGCATAAATGGAATTCGGAAAAAAGGAAAAAATAGGATTAATAGTAGGGATTGCAATAGCAGGGCTAGCTTTCTTCTTCCAAGATTCAATCTGGTTTACTATAATGATTGGAGCAGGCCTAATAACAGCTGCATCGCCATTTGTTTGGTCTACAGTTGTGCAATCCAGAATCGAAAAAGAA
Source organism: Candidatus Pacearchaeota archaeon (assembly GCA_042218235.1). GTDB lineage: Archaea > Nanobdellota > Nanobdellia > Pacearchaeales > GW2011-AR1 > JBDGRI01. Next base: position 44,608 of record JBDGRI010000038.1, on the reverse strand, counting down.
AAAGAGAACATGTTTTTAGAATTTGCCAGAAACTTAGTAGAAAGTGTTAAGATGGGTTCTCCAATTAGTAAAAGCATCCTTGTCTTGAGAAAACGTGATTATGGAGCATTAAACCCCTACATAAGCAAACTTTCAAACCAACTCTCCATGGGAGTGCCTTTAAACAAGGCCTTACAGACGTTCTCTTACGACGTTGGAAACAAAAAAATCTCCCAAGCCATAACTTTAATAAGGCAAGCAGAAAGAGCTGGTGGCCACATAGGAGAAATTCTTGAATCTGTAACGGAAGCTGTAAGCATGGCGGACAAGCTTAAGAAAGAAAGACGTTCAAAAATATCTTCTTTAATGATTCAAGGCTACATAATCTTCTTTGTTTTCATGATAATAATTTTGGTAATTCAATTTCAAATACTTCCTATGCTTTCAGGAATTTCAGGCCTAACTTCGTTACAAGGAGGAACCTCTCTAAGTACTTCTACAACAGAGACCTCAAGTGGTATTGGAGAAGGATCTGATTCTGGCTCAAGTTCGGCAGGAGGATTGGATCCTAAAAAAGTAGCAGACGCATTTTTGAATCTCTTACTAGTACAGGGTTTATTTAGTGGATTAATAATCGGAAAACTTGCAGAAGGAAACATAAAGTACGGAGTAAAGCACTCTTTCATTCTAATGATTTCAGCGTTCGTTGTATCCACAGGGGCCAATGCTCTATTCGGAGCCTAGGATTTTTTCATTATATATCAACTGAATCCTTAACTCCGGTATTTCTTGTTCGTTAGCAGGTGTACTTATTCTTTTACTAGGTAGCTCCCCAAAACTTAAATCAAAAATGTATTTCCTGTCATTTCGGCTGATGTAGGATTCATGATGTGCGTAGAAAAATTGCCTTTCTTCATTTTCCCTTTTGATTTCTCTAATGGCTCTTGGGAAATCCCATAAATCATTGTACTGGAAATTTTTTTCAAGATTTTCATAGTGGACACCAATCCTTTTTTTAAAGTCAATATTTCTAAAATAATTGAGAAAAGCATCTGGATTGCCCCACTCCATATCTTCTTCTTTTTTCCTGCCCAAAATTTTTTCCTTTCTTTCTCTAAGATTTTCTGCCAAGTTCATCACGCCACTTTTCCTATAAGATTTTTAAATTTTTTCAATGCTTCTAAAAATCCCAAAAAATAAAAACTTCCTCTTATTTAATTAAACATGAAAAATAAAAGAGGTTCACATGCAGGATTTGCGATATCTTTCGTGATATTCATAGCATTTATTATTTTTGTTCTGAACATAATCTCTCCTTCAATACAAGTAGACTCAAGCAAGGAAAGCCTTTCTCAAAATGTACAAGAAAGCATACTGGAAGAATCCATAACAAAGATAAAAGAAATTTCTGTTAAGCCCGAATATAAAAGACCTTCAGAAAATTGCCTTAAATCCAATTCAATAAAATTGTGGAAAAATTATACTGCAAAAAACCAAAAAGGAAATATTCTAAATTCAAACTCTACGCACATAGAGACAAGTCGAAATAACTTTACAAAAATCTACACAGTCAACATTTCTCTAAAAAAAACCGCTCAACCATCATGCTATAATTCAACTTCTAAATACGAATCTGGAATAGTAAAACAAAAAGAAATTGTCTCAAAACAAAAATTGGTTGAATTAATCGGAAACTATTCTAACGATTATTCGAACATAAAATCAAACCTAAACATTCCTGAAACAAACGAGTTTGAATTCATTTTTGTTCTTGAAAACGGGACAAGAAAAAACGCAACTTTACAAAATGACCCTCGAACACAAATATTCGCAAAATCCGAACCTATAGTTTACATAAACAAAAATGCAACTAAAAAACACGGAACTTTAGAAACTCGGGTATGGTAAGAGAAAAAAATTCAAGGAATAAAGGATTTTTAGCCAATCTTTTTTTCAAAAATGGGAAGAAAGGCTGGACAAAAATATTGGAAGTTTTTGTGGCGATTGTCCTTTTGGCAAGTATACTGACAGTTGTATTAGAAGGCGAAAACCAAGAAGATAATGAATTCCAAAGAATTTATGAAAAACAACATACGGCCTCAAAAATAATTCAAATGAACCAATCGATGAGGTCTAGCATACTAAGCGGCCAAGTAACAAAAGAAATAAAAGCAACCTTAAACAAAACTCTCCCCGAAATGGAATGTAAGGCAAAAACCTGTTCCATAAGCAAAGAATGTGGCCTTCAAAAAAACCAAGAAAGCGAGATCTACGCACAAGAAACACGATTTTACGCAAACGTAACACACTATAAACCTAAAAAATTGAAAATCTTTTGCTGGTAAAATGGCCCAAAAATACAAATTCCTATCCCACACAGCAGACATAAAGTTCCAAGCTTTTGGGAATTCTTTAGAAGAAGTTTTCAAAAATTCGGCTTTGGCTCTATCGGCCTCTGTCTATGAAGGCAAAATAGAAAACAAAAAACCTCAAACCATAGAAGCAGATGGTTCTGATTTAGAGGCATTACTTCTCAATTTCTTAGAAGAATTCCTTGTCCTTTTTGATTCAGAAAACTTCATTCTTGGAGAAGTCGAAAATCTTGAAATAGAAAGATTCAAAAATCTTTACAGGCTAAAAGCCAATGTTCTCGGAGACGATATAGAAAAATATGAAACAAGCGAACATGTCAAGGCCATAACTTACAACGAAATGTTTGTTAAACAATCCGAAAAAGGAGGATGGGAAACACAAGTGGTGTTGGATGTTTAAATGAACTTCAGACAGAAAAAGAATTATGTCGAAATAACGCTTAACGAGAAAAATACGAAGCTCCTGGAAGAGAAAGGATTGGCTTACTTCAAGCCCTTTCCTGACACTTCTGTTAGTTTTTACTTAACCAACAAGCTAAAAAATAGGTTTGGTGCCAGAGTAAGATCTCAATACGACAGAGAATATGTAGAAATATGTAGGGATGAAAGGTGTTATGAATTTTACATTCCTCATTCCGTTTTAATAAATAGAGAGGACATTGCATTTTCAAGGTTCAGAAGGGACTTGGGAAATCTATTCTCAAAACCCGATTCAAAGGAATATGACAACCTTGAAGTTAAATTAAACTATCCAGAAAGAATCCATCAAAAAGGCATGCCAAGAACAAACACCAAAAGAAATAAAATCGACTCCTAACAAAAAAAGAAACACATAAAACTTTAAATAACTCAAAATAACTCTATGTAACAAGGAGTTATACTATGGGAGTAATAACAAAAACAAGAAAAATCGGAGGATCTTTAGTAGCAACAATACCTTCAAATGTAATTAATGCTGAAGACATAAAAGAAGGTGAATGGATCGAACTGGAAATTAAAAAATACAAAAAAGACTATTTTGGCTCTCTAAAAGAACTTGATAAATTTGAAAAAGAAGACCGAATGGAGGTGAGATGAGATATTTTATAGATTCTTCAGCCTGGATAGAATACCTTAGAGGAAGCAAAAAAGGAGAAAGGGTACACAAAATCTTGAACTCCGACTCTCAAGTTTTCACTCTACCTTTAAACATAAGCGAGGTAATAAGTAAAACAGACGTTCAGGAGGCAATACAGGAATAGCATATAACGCTATACTCTCAAATGCAAAAATAGCAGAAACAACTACAGAAGACTCAAAAGAAGCAGGAATTTTACATGCAAAGGAAAAAAAACAAATCTTCCTTAAGCCTCTAGGATGCAATCATAATTAAAACATCTCAAAGGCTAAAAGCCAAACTAGTAACAACCGATAACGACTTTAGAAAATTTAAAGAAGTTTTATTGATATGAATGGGTTAGAGCAAACACTTTAAATACATGCATGCATGCAAAAAGGTATGACAAAAGTAATTTCCATTTCAGATGAAGCCTATGAAGAATTAAGGAAACTAAAAAACAGAAGGTCTTTCTCAAAAACAATCTTAGATATAGTTTCAAAAAGATCCAAAGAAGACATAATGGACTATGCAGGAACACTTTCCGACAAAGAAGGAAAAGAAATAAAGGATAAAATCTACAAAGAAAGAAAAATGAAATCCAGGAGATTCAAATAATGGTCTGTATAGACTCCGACATAATAATCGAATTCCTAAGAAATAAAGAATCGGGAGTTAAGACGATAAGAAAAATCAAACAAGAAGACCGAGAACTCCTAACAACATCGATAAATTCATTTGAAGTATTAAAGGGCATCCAAGATTCTCCACATGAAAAACAAGAAGGAACAAAATCATTCCTGTCAAAATTCAAAATTCTAGAATTTGACTTCGAGGTCTCAGAAGAAGCCGCACAAATATTCGAAACTCTCAAAAAAGAAGGCCAACCCATAGAATTAGCAGACATTATGATAGCTTCAATAGCAATAAAAAATAATGAACCGCTTTTAACCGAAAACAAAAAACATTTCAAAAGAATGGAAAAATTCGGGCTAATTCTAAACAATTAGGAGAAATAATCTTTTATAACCTCCTTCTTTAACCTTACAACATGGAAAATGAAATTTATTTAGATAATTCGGCAACTACAAAACTTGACGAAAGAGTTTTGGAAGCAATGAAACCTTACTTTTCAGAACACTACGGAAACCCTTCTTCAACACACGACAAAGGCCAAGCCTCACGCGAAGCCCTAGAAGAAGCAAGAGAAACAATAGCAGAAAAAATCAAGGCCAAGACCGAGGAGATAATCTTTACTTCTGGCGGGACAGAATCCAACAACCTAGCACTAAAAGGGCTTTTCTTTCACGCTCAAATTTCTTCAAACACAAAACCGCACATAATTACAACAAAAATTGAACACGACTCAATCTTAGAAATCTGCAAATGGCTAGAAACACAAGGAGCAGAAGTAACTTATCTTGAAGTTGACAGAGAAGGTTTCATAGACAAAAAACAACTAAAAGAATCAATAAAAGAAAACACTCTCGCAGTCTCAATAATCCATGGCAATAACGAAATTGGAACAATACAAGATTTAGAAGAAATTGGTCAAACCTGCAAAGAAAACAATTTAATTTTCCATACAGATGCCTGCCAAACCTTTACAAAAACAGAATTAAGCGTAAAAAAATTTAATTTAGACTTGGTAACTTTAAATGCACACAAAATCCACGGCCCAAAAGGCATAGGTGCTTTATACATAAAAAATTCTGTAAAAACAAAAATAACTCCTCTACAACATGGCGGAGGCCACGAAAACGGCTTGAGAAGCGGCACAGAAAACACTCCATTAGCCGTTGGATTTGCAAAAGCAGTAGAAATTTCCAATAAGAAAGAAGTCGAAAAAATCCAAAATTTAAGAGATAAACTAATTGAAGAATTATTGAAAATTGAGAACACAAAAATCAACGGCTCGAAAAAAAACCGACTTCCAAACAACATCAACATCTCTTTTGAAGGCGTAGAAGGAGAAGCATTAGAAACCTACCTAAACCAAGAAAAAATCTACGTCTCGACTGGCTCGGCATGCCAATCTCAAACGGACAAAGAAAGCCACGTCCTAAAGGCAATGGGCCTAAATAAAAACCAAATAGAATCCTCTCTAAGAATTTCTCTAAGCAAATACACAACAGAAGGAGAAATTGAAAAAACGGCAGAGAAGATTAAGGAAATAGTTGGAAAATTAAGGAGTACCGGTTTGTGAAGAAACAAAAACCCTTTTAACCACCTAAAACGCTCGACTTCTACATGAAAAACCATATAGTTGTCCACTATAGCGAAATCGGAACAAAGGGCAAAAATAGAAAAGACTTCGAAAACCGACTAGCTCAAAACATAAAGAGATTTCTCAAAGATTACGAAATAAGCATTTACAAAAGATACGGAAAATACATTTGCAAAGTTGAAGAGCAAAAATCTGGTGAAATTGTAGAAATTCTGAAATTTATTCCAGGAATATCTTATCTAGGAATAGCTAAAAAAGCCAAACTAGAAATTGCAGACATAAAGAAAAAGTCTTATGACTTACTTTCAGAAAAAGAATTCGAAACTTTTGTGGTGGATTCAAAAAGATCAAATAAAAATTTCGAGCTAAAATCTCAAGAGACAAATAAAAAAGTTGGAGAACACATCTCAAAAAAGCTCGATAAAAAAGTTAAACTAAAAAACGCAGACATAAATCTATTTATAGAAATCGGAGAAAAAGAAGCTTTCATTTATGACGAAAAATTCCAGGGTCCTGGAGGATTGCCAATAGGTTCAGCAGGAAAAGTTATAAGTTCTCTTTCTGGAGGCCTTGACAGTCCTGTAGCATCTTACTTAATGATGAAAAGAGGTTGTGAAACAATTTTTGGACATTTAGAAAATCAATCTTTGTCAAAAAGAAAAGTCAAAAATAAAATAGAAAATCTAGTAAAAGAACTTTCAAAGTTTCAATCTAAAAGCAAACTTTATATTATTCCGTTCGAAAAAATTCAAAGACAAATAACTATCTATATTCCCGGAAGATACCGAATGATAGTCTACAAAAGGTTTATGTTGAGGATACTAAATAAAATAGCCAAAAAAGAAAAGGCTAAAGCAATTGTAACAGGTGACAGCGTAAGCCAAGTAGCCTCACAAACACTAGAAAACTTGAATACAATCTACAAAGCCTCAGAATTACCGGTTCTAGCACCTCTTGTAGGAATGAACAAAAACGAGACTATAGATGTTGCCAAAAAAATACAAACATACGAAACCTCGATAAAACCTTATCCGGATTGTTGTTCGTACCTTGTCCCGAAACAACCTGAAACTTATTCGGACCCTGAGGAAGTAGGGCAACTCGAAAACAAAATCGAAAATAAAGAAAAATTAATCGAAGATGCCGTCAAAAATTCTAAATTTAAGAAAATTAATTATTCTGTCTGATTCTTTCTAAAAGTCCACTTAAGAGAACCGAAAAAGCTTATAGGAATTTGGGCGACTATTCCGGAAGCAGCAGCAACATTAGCATACAAACTGCCTCCAGGCAAAAGATAGTTTACCAGTGAGCTAACAGATAAGTTTACTACAAAAGCTACTCCATAGACAACCAAAAATTTGGGAACTTGCTTCTTAATTAAACCTGAAGAGTCTAAAAAAGTATATTTTCTATTTGTAAAGAAATTAAAACATAACCCTCCAAAAATCCCTATAATTTTACTCAAAACAAAAACTCCTCCAAGAAAGAATACGACGTTAAAAACAGCCATTTCAACTAATGCTGCCAAAGCACCTACAACGCAAAATGAAAAAAACTTGCCTAAAATTCTCATAAAAGCATGACACTAAAAAGTTTATTAAATCTATCTGAACTTAAACCTAAAATGCAGAATAAAAATCCTGAATTGTCGGTAATAATTCCTATATATAATGAAGAAAATAGTCTGGAGGAAGTATTTCAAAAAGTAAAAAAAGCAAAACCAAAGAATAAAGAAATAATTTTGGTTGACGATTCTTCTACAGATAACTCCCTAAAAATCCTAAAAAAGATAAAAAAAAGACGGCAAGATAAAATTAATAAAACATTCAAAAAACAAAGGCAAAGGTGTCGCAGTAAAAACAGGCATAAACCATGCTAAAGGCGAAATAACTTTAATCCAGGATGCCGACTTGGAATATGATCCTAATGAATATGAGAATCTGATTAATCCCATAAAAAAGGAGAAGCGAAAATTGTTTACGGTTCAAGATTCCTCAAAAAGAACCCCCGCAAAAAAAGTAATCTAAAATTCTACTACGGAAACAAATTCCTTTCCTTAGCCACAACAATTCTATACGGAACAAAAATAACAGATATGGAAACATGTTATAAAGCATTAAAAACAGAAATAATAAAAGAGCTTCAACTAAAATCCAGAAGCTTTGAATTAGAACCGGAAATAACATCCAAACTATTAAAGAAAGGATACAAAATCTATGAAGTGCCAATTTCATACAATCCTCGAACTGCTGAAGAAGGAAAGAAAATAGGTGTAAAAGATGGATTTACGGCAATTATGACTCTTATTTATTACCGATTAAGGTAAAGAAGGATTCACAAAAGAACAAACATCATAAGAAAAATTCTTAAGGCCAAACTTTTCCTCTGCTCTTTCAGATACAAACTCACAAGTATTTCCTATAGCAGGGGAAGAATACCCTCGCCATTGTACACAGTTATCAGAATTGAGTTCTTGAGAAGATAAAATAACATAAGAAGGATTCTTAACAACAACGCGATATTTTTCAAGTTCCTCCGCTTTATACCCCTCATATGAACCATCTCTTTCTTTAAACAAAATCACTGGGTGACCTCTTTGTATTGCCTTTTCTAAACTAGATTTAAGGGGTTTAGTTGATGGATTATAGTAATTTATAGGGACCCATCTAGAAGAAAAGAAAGAACATCCGTTCAAATTTGAATTCTTAATCTCTTCGGCAACACTTTTATATAGTGGATCATTAATATTTTCCAAAAAATAAAGAGTTAGTCCAACAGAGGATACGATTAATATTGCTATAGAGACGTAAGCCAATACTCTTTTTGCTTTTTCCTTATTTAAATTTTTGGGAATCTTTGAAAAAATAAATAGCAAACCAGTTATAGAAAAGAAAACTATTGGCAATGTCAAGTTAAACAAATAGCGAGTGATCTTAAAGGGAGTATTAAAGAAATCAAAAACAACAATCAAACCAATGAGCAAAAACAAAGAACCATATTTAAGCGAGGTTTTGTCTTTTTCCTTACAAGAATAATAAAAGATTACAAAAAAGCCGATCAAAAATAAAGGCAATAGCCAATTAAACACATCTAAGAAAGACGATATGTTGACAGCTTCTTCTATGCCTCTTCTCGAGAAAATGTTGAGATTATATGAGTCGACAATGCTGGTCAAACCATTGCCCCATTCTAAAAGACTATAAACGTACCAAGGCAAGATTACAAGAACGAATGTACCAAGATTGTAAATTATGGTTTTCAAACTTTTATTAAAAAACAACAAAGGCAAAAAATAAAGGAAATTGTATCTAGACAAAACAGCTAAGCCTAAAAAGTAACCTGAAATCTTACCGGAAATAAGGAAAGCCAAAAACAACTCAAAAAAAGCAAGCCCTAACAATTCAGTACCGCCTCTCAAACCAGAATAAAGGACAAAAACGTTCAGGCTTAAAAAATAAAACAAAAAGCGTGTAAACCACTTTTCTAAATCAAACTTGTAAAAGTATTTATCATGCAATACTCCCGAAAGCTTAAAATTTCCGACAAAGAAAAGAACGGCTGCTATAACAATATAAACATATTCTGCAAAGTTTCCTAACCAAAGAAAAATTCCAATAATAAAACTTATCATCGGGGCCCGATAAACTTCATAAATTTCTCCACCTCCAAACAAATGCTCAGCATTCATGAAATATGAAGCAAAGTCCCAAACTAAGTCCAGATTATGTTGAATAATGAAAAATACAAGAGATATAAAGAACAACAACAAAGACCATTTATTTTCAAAAACGAAATCCTTAACTCTTTCGTAAGCCATTTTAGAACTTCGTTTAATTTAAAGAATTTTCTATAATTTCTCTCTCAAAATTTAGTATCTCTTCTTCCTCATTAACTATTGCTACAGGTGCCTCTTCTCTACGTACGTCATATTTTTGACGAAGATCTTCCATCAACGAAGTATTTAAATTTACGTCAAAAGAATACACATATAAATCGTCTCTTTCCTGATTTATTTTTGAAAGAACCCTACCAGCCAGGTCACTTTCTGTCTGAGTATTTATTAGGGAATCTTTTTCTTCATTTGTATAAAAGAACAATATTGAATTTGTTTCTTTATTACATTTCTTACTATAAATTTCTAAAAACCGAAAATGTTCTAGCTGCAAAAGAGAGTATATCTTTTTTCTTTCCAAAACTGCTTCGTGATTTTCACCCAATCTCTCTTCCAATGCCGCAATCCTCTGACCGCTAAAAGCAAGATCTTCCCCCATTTCTTCAAATTTTTCTTCGTCACAAATTGATTTATTGAAAAAAGTATATCCTAATCTCTTTTCCAAAAAAGAATAAGCTGCCTGGTCCTGAAACGCAGAAGCTTTGTAGAGTTCTCCATACGATATATAGTAGCTAGCTACAAATACAAGTACAAACAAGGCAGTTCCTATCAAAAAAGCCATAATGTATCGGTTCTTTCCTTTGAAGCCTCTTGATTTTGTCATTGAAATTTCTAATTACTAGCTATTTATAAAATTTAACAATTATCTCCACTTAGGAACTTTTGAAAATCCTAAATAGAAGAAAGAAACTATCCACCAAAAAGCAAATAGTGGCATGAAAAGGAAAACGAATGCGAAGACGCTAGTAAATGGCTTGTAGATCTTTCCTACTTTCCTATGGGAATAAACAAGATAGAATATTAGTATAGCCAGAGACAAAAGAGCAAACCACGTTAATGGATCCGAAACTATATTCAAGAAGGCTATGTAAAAAGACTCCTTACTGAATTCAAAAAAGTTAGAAAACTCATAACCCAAATGAGCAAACAATGCCATTTCTGCCTGCACTGTATTTATTATTCTAATCACCCAATAAACAAGTATGAACATGGAGAAGAAGATTATTGTCCACCCGATTGGCATAACCACCATTCCCATATCGCCATAATCTTTGCTTATCATCTTTCTGTAACGCCAAAAGTTCTGTATTAATCCATAATACCACCTAAGCCTTTGTTTCAAAAGAGGCTTAAATGTCCTAGGACCAATGGTCCTTATTCTTGCGGTAGGAGAATTTTCGGTCCTGAAACCATGATACTGAATTCTCATAGCCAACTCTAGATCCTCGACAATATTTCCTTCTTCATAACCTCCATACTTATCAAAAAAGCTCTTCCTGTAAGCCGAAAAAGCACCTGGAGCAATATAAATAGAGTTCAATGAAGCAAAAACTTTCCTCAAAAATATACCCATTAAATATTCAATATGTTGTACCCTTTGCCAAATGGATTGAGGTTTATAAATGGTCATTGCAGGAGTAACTGACATGACTGATTCGTCTTTGAAATAACGCATCATCTTTTTCATAGAATCTTTATCTACAAAAGTGTCTGCGTCCATACTAATGACAAAATCTCCTTTTGCCTTAGATATCCCAAAATTAAGTGCGCTGGCTTTGCCACCATTTTCTTTATCAAAAACTCTCAATCTAGGGTCGTTATAGTTATTGGCCTTGGAAAAGGTATTGTCTGAGCTCCCATCATTCACAAAAATAACCTCAAATCCACCAGGATAATCTGAATCCAAAATCGAATCCAATGTACCTTTTACAGAACCTTCCTCATTGTAAGCAGGAATAATGACAGACACAAAAGGCAACTCTTCATCCGAAAAGAACTTCTTTTCTTTGTCTTCTTTTTTCGAGTATATAAAAGTGATTATGTAAAAAGTCACAGCAACCATGGTTATATATAAAACCGGGTAAAGTATCCAGTTGTTAAGTGGCATCAGGATCCCTCCTCATTCATTTTTGTATTTTCCTCTCCAGATTCCAAACCTTCATTCGGGTTTTGAGAATCTCCAGAAACACTGCTATAATCTATATTGAAATAATCATAAAAGTCCTCACTCAAACTCAACTCATAAGTATGTCCGACTTTTTTCTTTTTAACCAACTCTAAATCCATAAACTTCTTTATATGGTCATAAGATTTATTGCCCCTAATTTTTGTAACAACAGATTGTTTAACAGGCTGCTTAAATGCAATAATTGCTAATGTCTCCTGTTCTGCCTTAGAAAACTCGGCACTCCCGGTAGCCAACTTGTTAACCATATAATTAAACTCTTGCCTGACATCCATCTTCCAAAGATTGTTTTTTTCCAAAATCTCTATAGCAGACTCGTTGTTATTGTAGTTGTCTCGGAGCTTGCCCAAAAGCTCTTTCAAAAGCAAAGGATTTAGATCTGTCAAACCAACCAAATCCTGTACAGACATCCATCTTGCTGAAATAAACAAAGCAGCCTCAACTTTTTTCAAATTGTTAATCTCTTCTGCATCATCCAGCTCTTTTTGACTTTTTGAGGTAATTGCCATAAAATCCTAAAAGAGGAGGATATTTTAAAACTTACTTGTGCCAAAAAAACATGGAAAACTACCAAAAAATAGCCGCTCTAGCGTTAGCCGCATTTGTGATACTAGCAGCAGCAATATTAATCTCCCCACAAAACGTCATAACCGGTCAAACAACCAAAATTCCTGACAAATACACTCATACAAAAGCCCTTTGTAACGAAAGCAATTTCTGTCAAGACCATAAAATAACTTGTAAAAACGGAACAGTCCAAGAAACAAGTCCGATTACTGGGGCAACGGTACAACACACTGAAGATTGGAAAGATCCAAGAAAAAATCCTAAAGAACTATGCTAATCACTCGACTTTAAACCTCAAAATTGCTCCAATGCCTGAAAGATCTTTGAACTGCTTGCCCTCATCTGTATCGTCAGAAATTTCTTCAACTTCTGCGCCAGTATCCTCTGCTTTCTTTTTAAGCTCTTTTTGTTTGGTCTTGTCTATAGATTTTGAAATAAGCAACTTCTGAACTGCCCCATAATCCAAAGCTTTTCTAACATCTTCTTCCTTATACAATGTCATTCCCGGATCCTTACCTAAATTACCAAAAAAATCCTCTAAAAGATTTCTCTCACGAGTAATTTCCTGATTTGCCAAAACCTCTCCAGACTTTTGCACAAGTTCTCTAATTCCGGATTCATCACTTCCTCCTAAATCAATCCTTCCAATAACTTTTTGTTGTAGTTTATCTGGAAGATAACCATTGTCCAAAAAGTCGTCTTTTGTAGGCATAGGCCCCCCAACCAAAATTCCTTTCAACTTTTCGTTATCAAAAAATTCTTTTTTCATTTCGTCTGCAATTCTTTTATAGAAATCCTTAACCAAGTCTTCCGTAAGTCTTTCAAATCTCTGAGCAGACTGGCCTCCAGCCTTTGTTTTTCCGGGGACTCCCGAAGTTAGATTGTGCAAAATTTCTGTTCTTTTTCCTGCTAAAACACCGATTGTAGCCTCTTTCCTGTCCATTACGACTAACCCATAGACTTCCTTGACTTCTAACTGTTCCTCTAAAGGCTCTAACAGAAACTCTTTATCACACCGGTAAGTTCTTGTCCTCAAATCCTGTGGAGGCTCCACGGCCCAAAGCTGAATATCTCTTTGACCTTCAGTTTGAGAGACATCTCCCGCAAATAAAGCCAGGCCGTTTTCGAGGGTCTTATCAAGGCCTTTAAGATATCTAACCATCTTATCTAAGGCTTCCATAACATTCTTTCTTATAGCTGCCGATTTAATGTTCTTTGCAGTAGAAGACTCTGTCTCTAGTTGTTTTTGAACAGAATTAATATCTTGATCTGCAGGAACATAGACAGAGATCAATTCTGTACCGCTGCCTTTATACTTGGAAAGTTCTTCGACAACTTCTTTCAATTCTTCCTTATCATAAACCATGAAAACCCATAAATTGGACGATTTATAAAATCTTGGTAAATTCGTTACATTTATAAAAAAGCTTAACGATGTTAAATTATGGAAAATAAAAACCTAAGTCAAAAGAAGTGCGGACCTTGTGAAAATGGCCAAAAACCAATGGAAACTTCTGAAATAATGGAACATTCAGGACAAACTCCTAATTGGGACGTCGTTGAAGACAAGAAACTCCACAAGCATTATGACTTCAAAAACTTCAAAGAAGTTAGAGAGTTTACAAAAAAAGTTTGCGACTTAGCTGACGAAGAAGGACACCACCCAGATATTTGCTTTAGTTTCAATTACGTAGATGTAAGCATAATGACTCACTCCATTGGAGGACTAAGCGAAAACGATTTTATTCTTGCTTCTAAAATTGACCGTATAGATTCTCCACAACCAAAAGAAAATTCTGAAAAATAATTTTCCAAAAAATTATTCTAAACTATGAGCAGCCTTCAAGTCTGCCTCAAACTGCTTAATGTCTTCCGGAATCTCAATGCCCTCTATAGGATTTTTCAATGAAATTCCTTGTTCTTGTTTTGACTTCCAAACATGACTGTTAAACTCTTTGATTCTCTCAAGCAAAGACAAGTCCTGGGAAGTTTCCGAGAACTCCGGATAAGAAACAGAATGCAAATCTATTCCTTTACTTCTTGCAACCAAGTCGGTAGATTGAGGAATAATCGGATAAAGCAAGGCCAAAACTCTTTCCAAAATATAATGTAATGTATGCTTAGCAGAATTACTTTCTTCCTCGGAAAAATCACCTTCTTTGTTATAAGCTCTAGGCTTTACCAATTCAAGATAATGAGAAGCTAAAGTCTCCCAAATGATTCTTCTCAATTCACTAGCAGGTGTATGGAAATCGTATTCTTCATAATGCTTATCTACCCTTTGGGTTAAGTCCTCTATATAGTCAATAAATAGTTTGTCTAAATTACATAATTCGGAAGGTTTTTCCGAAGGCTTGTCGAACATGGAAATGAACCTTGAAACATTCAACAATTTAGTAACTGTCTTTTGTTCTGCTTTAATTTTATCTTCCGAACATTTCAAATCCTGCTCGGCCAAATTGCCTTCCACAGCAGCCCAAAGCCTGAAGGCCTCACCTCCATAATCCTTCAAAATTTGTTGAGGGTCAATTACATTTCCTTTGGATTTTGACATTTTGTAACCTCTGCCATCCAAAATATGCTGGTGAATCCAAACATCATTAAAGGGGACTTCTGCCAATTCATGGTTTGCTCTCAAAAGAGTGTAATAAAGCCATGTTCTGACAATTTCTTTTCCCTGGGGCCTTAGCGAAACCGGAAAGGATTTCCTGAAAAACTCGTTATCCTTTCCATAATCTGTAATATAAAATTCAGAAATTGAAGAATCAAACCAAGTATCGAAAACCCTTTTATCGCCTTGCCATGTCTTATCCTCAAAATCGGAAAATTTTCCTATAACTTCCAGATTCCCGTCTAAAACTTCGGCCTCTTCAGGAGGACTTTCTTTCCAGGGTTGAACGTAACTTCCTTCAGGAGCTAAAGCAACAAGATTACTATCCTCATTACAATGCCAAACCGGCACAGGTGTAGCATAATATCTCTGACGGGATACAGGCCAGTCAATACTTATAGAATCAATCCAGTCTTCCAAAATTTTCTTTGCATGCTTTGGGTAAAAATTAAGCTGATTAGAAATTTCCTTCATATTGTCCTTAAACTCGACTTGTTTGACATACCATTCCGTCATCTCAATAAACTCAATTTCTGCTCCTGACCTTTCAGCAACAGGAGTCTTGTTTATAACTTCTTCTTGTTTCTCTAAAAACCCTTTTTCTTTTAACATCTCAACAATCTTTTCTCTAGCTTCCTTAACTTTCAAACCTTCTAAAGGTCCAGAAACAGAATTCATTGTACCGTCTTTCTCAATAGAAATTCTTGGAGTTAATCCTTGCTCCCTGAAAAATTGAATATCGGAAAGGTCCCCCGCAGAACACATCATAACAATTCCTGTTCCTTTTTCAGGATCGGCCATAGTATGAGATTTTATCGGGATTTCTTCCCCAAATATAGGCGAAATAGCAGTTTTGCCTTCAAGATGATTATACCTTTCATCTCCAGGATGGAAAATGACCATTCCACATGTACAAATTAACTCGGGTCTTGTAGTACCTATAACAATGTCCTCCCCAGTTTCTTTAACTTTCCATTTAACATGATTAAAGTTAGTCTTCTTCTCTTTGTACTCAATTTCCGAATCGGCAACAGTAGTCTGAAGCTTTGGGTCCCAGTTATTAATTCTTGTGCTTTGATAAGCTAAACCTTTTTTGTAAAGCCTTGAGAAAGTCTTTTGTGTTAATCTTCTATAATCAGAAGAATCATTCCAATAAACAGCCCCGGGATGATCGCCTTTCTCGTAAGAGGTAAATGAAATTCCTAATTTAGCAAAACTGTCTGTCGATTCGCTAGCAGTTTCATTCAAAAGCTTCTCACAATATTTCAAAAACTCATCACGGGAAACATCCTGAGGGGAAACTCTGTATTTCTTCTCTGCACCAACTTCAATAGGCAACCCATTCCTGTCTAAACCTAAAGGAAAAAGTACATTATAACCTTTCATCCTCTTATATCTGGCAAAAAAATCTTGATAAGCATATACTGTAGCATGGCCTATATGAATTGGGGCATTAATGTAAGGCGGCGGAGTGTCTATTGTAAAAATTGGCTTTACTGAATCCTTTTCAAATCTAAAAAGTTCAGCATTTTTCCAGTAAGAAGTTATTTTTTCTTCAACGTCAACGGACCATTTCTTAACTTCATCTAAGGCCGGCAAGGTATTTTCCTGGCTTCTATCTTTTTCCATAGCAAAATTAAGACACAACAACTTTTAAAAAGTATTCTTCTATACCTGAAATATGGCTGATAACAAAGTTTCCACTCCTGCAGGCTTTGGAGGTTTAATGAGTTATTCTGAAGAATATAATAGCAAGTACCAATTCAGACCAGAATACGTTTTGATGTTCGTGATTCTCATAATCGGACTACGGATACTTATGCCGGTAATTTTCTAAAATGATACCAGGAATGGGTGGCGGAGACCCCAAACAAATGAAGGCAATGATGAAAAAAATGGGCATTTCCCAAGAAGAAATAGATGCTTCCAAAGTAATAATAGAAAAATCTGACGGCGGAAGAGTAAACATCGATAATCCTTCAGTAACCAAAATTAAAATGCAAGGTCAAGAATCCTTCCAAATTTCTGGAGACATAAGTGAAGAATCTGCTGAAGTCGGCGTTTCAGAAGACGACGTAAAGTCAGTTATGGACCAAACAGGCTGTTCTGAAGAAGAAGCCAAAAAAGCAATCGAAGAAACAGGAGATTTAGCTGAAGCGGTAATGAAACTTTCAGGATAAAAACAAAGATGAAAACTAACAATCTCTCTTTAGGCCTAGGAATTTTTGGAGCAATAGTTGTAGGGATTTCCATAATTAGATGGTTTTTCATGCATTATGATCTTTCAAGCTTACTCTTTGGAGGCGGAATAGGCGTTGTTTTCCTAATTTTTGCTTACATCTACCATTTCATGAGAAAAACTGACGAAAGATTAAAGGAAGTCGAAAAAAGGCTCGATGCATTTGCAATGTGGTGGACAAACCAAGAAAAAGACCAAGTAAAGAATGAAGCCCTAGGCAATGACTAGTTCTGTAAAGAAAAATATATAAATACCGATAGCTTGTAAAGTTATGCTTCTAAACGCAAAAGAGGAAAAATAGCTTCTAATGGAAGAAATAATTCAAGAAAAAATAAGTGCGGACCACCTATTGTACGTAAGCCTCAAGTATACCAAGACTTGTGACATAATTATCAATTTGATGCACCGATGGAAAGAAGTTATAGAGATGAGCATCGACAATCTTCTCGAATATCTCGAAGATAAAGGAAAAATTGATGAGACTCCTGATACAGACATGCAAAAAATTGACGTTATAGAGAGAAAATTCAAAAACGAAAAAGAAATAATCGATGCCGTAGAATTCTTCCGAATGTTAAGAAAGATTGACGAACTTAAAAAAGAACGGTCTGGAGAATTTAGAAAAAATGTAAACTTAAAAGTTTACTTCCAAGGAACAGAAATCAACATAAATCTCGAAAAACTCGGCGAGTACGGAGATCTCGTGGAAAAATTTATAAGCAAATTAAAACAATATCTTATGAATGATTAGAAGATATCTTCTAGAGGATAAACATGGGAAAGGTGATAGTCATAACTTCAGGAAAAGGCGGAACCGGAAAGACAACAACCGCGATTAATTTAGGTGCTGCCATTAGAAACTTTGGAAAAAGCGTTCTTATTGTGGACGGAAACCTCTCAACCCCAAACATAGGAATACAACTTAATTCTCCTGAAGTTCCAGTAAACCTCAACCAAGTTCTTTCTAAGAGAGCAAAAACCCATGAAGCCGTTTACGAACACCCATCTGGACTTAAAATAATGCCTTCTTCTCTATCTGTAAAAGAACTTAAAATGCTCGCTCCTGAAAAATTAAAGGATATCAAAAAGGATTTAGAAAAACTTGCAGACTATGTTATAATTGACAGTGCTGCAGGACTAGGAAAAGAAGCGGAGTCAGCCTTAAAAATAGCTGACGAAATTATTGTAGTGGCCAACCCAGAGGTCCCTTCTGTAACTAGTGCTCTAAAAACCGTAAAACTAGCTGAAAAGCTAAAAAAACCTGTAAGAGGAGTCTTAATGACGCGAATAAGAAAAGACCAAATTGAAATGCGACCTGAAGAAGTTAAAGACATGTTAGAAACAGAAGTTTTAGGGATGGTTCCAGAAGAAGACACAATAAGAAAAGCACTCAATTACAAAGATTCTGTTATTAACACCCAGCCTAAAAGCAAAACTTCTAGAGCATATAAAGAAATTGCTTCCGACATGTTAGGTGTTGAATATGACTCATCAAAAGATAGACCTTCAATAATTGAAAGACTTCTAAAAAGAACTTCATAATGAGAGTTGACGAAAAAAGAATCAAAACACTTCATGCTGCCGGTCATGGTGCTGGAGAAGTGGTTTACTGGATGAATAGAGATCAAAGGATGAAGGATAATTTTGCATTGATTCACTCTCAAGATTTAGCTGAAAAGTATCACAAGAAACTTCTAGTGGTTTTCAACCTTCTTCCGGAGTATCTTAATGGAGGTAGCCGGCAACTCGAATTTAAGAAAGAAGCATTGAAAGAGCTTGAAAAAGATCTTAGAGAAAAAAATATAGGTTTTGAGATAGTTATTGGCCAATCGAAGGAAATGAAAAAGTGGCTTAAAGATAGAGAACCGGGAATTCTAGTAACCGACTTTTCTCCTTTAAAAAACACAAAAAATTGGATAGAAAACATTAAATCAGATATCGAAATTCCATTTTACCAAGTCGACACTCACAATGTAGTTCCGGTTTGGGAAGCCAGTGAAAAACAAGAAACTGCTGCAAGAACGATCAGGCCAAAAATACACAAAAAGCTTGACGAATTTTTAACAGATTTCCCTTATGTTAAAACAATGGATTCCAAACCAACTTCTAGCATAGGTTGGGAGAAAATAGATTCTCTGAAAGCAAATGAAGAAGTAAAACCAATAGATTGGATAAAACCCGGAGAAAATGAGGCAAAAAAACAACTCAAAAAATTTGTAGAAAATCTAGAAGGCTATTCTGAAAACAGAAACGACCCAGTAAAAAACAATCTCTCCCATCTTTCCCCGTATTTCCACTTTGGCCATTTATCTCCACAAAGAGCAATATTGGAGATAAAGCAATCCGATGCCCCAGAAAAAGACAAAGAAGAATTTATAGAAGAGGCCTTGGTCAGGCGAGAATTATCAGACAACTACTGTTATTACAATGAAAATTACGATTCTTTTGAAGGTTTTCCTGAATGGGCAAAGAAAACATTGAGGGACCATGAAAAAGACGAAAGAGAATATACTTATACAAAAAAACAATTTGAAAATGCCGAAACTCACGATGATTTATGGAACGCTGCTCAGACGGAAATGGTAAAATACGGAAAGATGCACGGTTACATGAGAATGTATTGGGCAAAAAAGATTCTTGAATGGACTGAAAATCCGGAAAAAGCTTTGGAGATAGCAATCTATCTAAACGACAAATACGAAATTGATGGTCGAGACCCCAACGGATATGTAGGCTGTGCTTGGTCTATAGGAGGACTTCATGACAGAGGCTGGACAGAAAGAAAAGTCTATGGAAAAATAAGATACATGAATAAAAATGGTTGCAAACGAAAGTTCAATGTTCAAGCCTACATAGACAGAGTAATGTCAGAGAAAAAGTCTTCCCAAAATTATTCAATCAAAGACTTTTTAGAAAAAGATTCGTAAGCATTCTCCCATTCAACATTTGGTCCTTTTGAAGAGAGGGCATCTATGAACTTGCTCGCCTCCATATCGCTAACCCCTTTAGTTACGACATAAACCTTATTTGTCAAGTCAACAATTTGATCTTCCCTGATTGGCTCATGACTTTCATAGTTCTTCAATTTGAAGTTCGGTTTTTTATAACCTATCGAATGATAAGCATCTATTAGTTTATCGGCTAATCTTCCGATATTTCTGTCTTTAATCATTCCCTGAAACACATTATTTGCACGACTGAAAAGCTTGGTTTCTTCACTTTGGCAAACATAATTCTTATTTCCTATAATATCCAGCAGTTTTGATTTTCTTAGGGGTCTTGGATTAAATGGAGAAATTATTTCTGAATATAAAGTAATTATACGACTTGAATCGTTTTCCATTAGTCTATAGCATATTTTTTAGTTGACTTGAGAACCGTTGTCTACATCCTCTTCAGGCCTTAGAAGAACTACTTTGTCTTCGCTTGAACTTGAAGCTGCTAATATCATACCTTGGCTTTCAACACCTTTCATTTTCTTAGGTTCTAAATTTGAGAAATAAATTACTTTCTTACCTAAAAGCCCTTCTTCGGAATAGTGTTTTTTCAAACCTGCACAAACCGTTCTCTGACCTATTGGTCCTACATCTAAAGTAACTTTCCAAAGCTTGTCCGCTCCTTCAATCCCCTCAACACTAGAAACTTCGGCTACTCTTAAGTCTACTTTTTCCCATTCACCAAAACTTGCTTTTCCTATTCCTTGCATAATCTCTTCAGTCTTAGAAGATTTATTAACTTTTTCGTTTTCTTTCTTATTTTCTTCCTGATAGTTTAACTTCTTAAACAAAATCTCTTTGTTAATTTCTGAATTTTCATCTAAAGAATCTTCGACTTTCTCTAAAGCCCCTTTTCCAACAGAAAACCCGAAATTCTCAGCAATTCTTTCACTTGCCCAAGGGACGAAGGGCCAAAGCAAAATAGCGATAACTCTAATAGAATCTGCTAACTCATAAAGAACTTTCTTGTCTTTAGTTTCCCAAGGTTTTTTCTCTTGAACATACTCGTTACATCTGTCAACAAATCCTAAAATTTCCGATAGAGCTTTGTCTATCTTTAAGCTATCCATATTTCTTTCTACAATTTTTGGAAGGATGCTTTTCATTTCATTAACGAATAAACCTAAATCATCCTCATAACCAACAACATCATAAGATTCAAACTTATTTGAAGGGCTATTTACAAAACCATAACCATCTTGATCATTTCTTTTCTCAAATCGCAGATTCTCAATAGATTCGACGTTTTGGAAGAAATCTTTCATATTTGGTTTTTCTTCATATTCCGACTTCTCCATACCATTCTTAGAAATCAAACCTCCGACCCGGGAAACCAAATTTCCTAATTTGTCTGCCAATTCATCATTATGCCTTTGAGTCAAAGCCTTTTCGTTAAAATCTCCATCATCGCCTGAAGCAAAAGGGAAATTCCTTGCTATAAAGTACCTGACACTGTCCGAACCATAATTTTCTGACAAATACTTAGGCGAAATAACATTACCTAAAGATTTTGAGATTTTTTGTCCGTTAACACTCAAAAATCCGTGATTAAAGGTCATCTTTGGAAGTTCATAACCAGCAGATTTTAACATAGAGGGCCAATAAACTGTATGGAACCAAGTATTATCTTTACCCAACAAATGCAAATCGGCAGGCCAATACTCAAAATTCTCTCCCGAGCCTGTCAAATAATTAACCAAAGCATCAAACCATACGTAAGTAACGTGGTTCTCATCTAAGGGAAAAGGAATTCCCCAATCAAAATTAGTTCTCGAAATGCTCAAATCTTTCAAACCCTCTTTAACTCGGTTAACAATTTCGTTCTTTCTTGTCTCGGGAGAAATAAACTCCGGATTTTTTTCAAAAAGTTCTAAGAGAAAATCTTGGTAATTTGAAAGCTTGAAGAAATATGTCTCTTCACTCATTTTTTCTAATTCTTTTCCGTGAACAGGGCATTTTCCCTCATCCGAATCTTTATCAGTGTAATAGGCCTCGCAATCTATACAATAAAGTCCTTCGTAAGTTCCTTTGTAAATGTCTCCATTGTCGTAGCATCTCTGAATAAAATCCTGTACAACTTTTTTATGGTCTTCGTCTGTCGTCCGAATAAACCTGTCATATTCAATGTTTAGGGCATCCCAAGATTCCTTAAATTCCTTAGCCAAACCATCGACATGTTCTTGAGGATTTTTTCCTTGCTTTTCTGCAGCGATAGCAATTTTCCTGCCATGCTCGTCAGTACCTGTCAAAAACCTAACATCTTCGCCTTTAACCTTATGCCACCTAGCCAAAATGTCAGCAACAACTTTCTGATAAGCATGACCTATATGAGGATTGGAGCTTGGGTAATCAATTGCCGTTGTAATGTAATATGTTCGCTTTGCCATAAAAACCTAAAAAGAACTAACTATAAAAAAGTGTTTGTTTGGATTGCTAGAAATTTGCTCCCATTTTCCTCTACTCATTCTTTAAAGATTCATTCATAAGCCAATCATGATTTTTATTGTATCTAATTGGCTGTAAAACTCCAACCCCCTCATTAGGAGAATAAACTTCTCTACTTTCTTTTACTTCAGGTTTTCCTTGAAGATCAATTCTATACTCATAAACGGGAATATTTCTCCCGCCCGCAATAACATACAGGTCATTCCCTTTTTGTGAAATTATTGCTAAAGAAAGGTATTCTTTATTTCCCTCTTCAGGAATCTCTGTTCCTTCTATTGTTTTGTCATTTGTTGCCAACGTCATCAAATCGGCAGTGTGGATAAACCTATCTTCAGAAATTAAAGCCATATCATTTTTTGGAAAGTAGGTTGTTTCTAAATCCAAAACTTCATTAAAATCTTGTCTTTTGAAATTGTATTTTAAAACTCTGTGGCTAAAGTCTTCTCCTTTTACTTCCAAATAAAATTCATTTCCATTTAAAGACATTATTCGTCTATGTCCTTTATGTTATTGTCCTTCAAAGTTTTATGGGCAACCAATTGTTTTCCATTTCTTTCTGTAAATGTTCTATAGTTACCTCCCACAAGAATTTCTCCTTCATTATCTTGATTTATCAAATCTATCCAGGAACGATGCCCATCATCATCTTTTATTGTTCGATATTCTAAGCCATCTTTTAAACTAATAAAATTTGGGCTTCCTCCTCTTGTTCCTACATAAATTCCATCTTGGCCTTCATAAAGAGACAAAATCACGTTGCCGAAAGACCCAACTTCCATCGGAGGAATCTGACCTTCTTTTGACGAAAAATGATTTGGCAAGTAAAACAAACTCTTATTATCTCCAATCAAAAAACCATTTATGTTTGAATTTGAATCTAAAGCTCTCTCCTCTAAATCAGGCCTCAAAGTATAGCTTCCTGAATCAATGTTCTTTAATGGTCCTTGGACATATCTACTATTGGAGGTGCCATACTCAAAATCCATAAAACGAAATTTATAAATCTTTCGGTTTTTTCGTAACCAAAAAATAACAACAAAGCCAAAACAAAAAGATTTATATAAATTAAATAAAATAAATAAAAGTAAAAACTATAAAAAGTCAAAATGCCTGTTATAACTTTATCCGTTCCCGAAGATTTGAAGAAAGAAATGGACAAAAACAAGTTCATAAATTGGTCTGAAGTAGCAAGGCAAGCAATAAAAGAAAAAGTTTCTCAACTTTCTTTACTCAACTCGATAGCAAAGGATTCAAAGCTGACAAAGAAAGACGCCATAGAAATGGGCAGAGAAATCAAAAAATCAATGCACGAAAGATACAAAGAAGATTCATCCAAAGAGTAAATGAAAAACGTTGTAGACGCCAACATACTTTTTTCTGCATTGATAGCAGAAGAAGGTAAAACAAGAGAGTTTATTTTATTCTCAAACGTTTCGCTATACGCTCCTGAATACCTTATGGAAGAAATAGAAAAATATGAAGAAACAATAATCAAAAAATCGGGTTTGAGCAAAGAATCGATAGAAACTGCGAAATCGATAATTCTTTCCAGAATAAACATATTACCAAAGTCAGAATTCAGGAACTTCATGAATAAAGCCTCAAAAATCTGTCCCGACCCAAATGACGAAGAGTATTTTGCATTGGTATTAAAACTAGAATGTCCTCTACGATCGGACGACAAAAAACTAAAAGAATCTGGCATAAAAGTATTGACTACTTCTGAAATACTTGAGCAATATAGCTAAACCCCCAAAGCCTCCCTCAATTCATCAACCAAAGGCTGTTGGTACTTATGCAATTTATATCTTGACTTTTCTAAGTCAAAAAAGCCAGCATCATCTACTTCGGGAAATTTTTCCTTTTTACCTGATTTAGGAGGCCACTCTAATTCAATAAAACTCTCACAATTCAAATTGCCTTGCCAAAAGCTTCCGTCATCTTCAAATGCATAAGCATAAACTCTCTTTCGAGGAGGCTGTTTTACACTTCCGACATAAATATAACTCTCTTCGTCTTTAGGTGGCTTCATCCCAGTTTCTTCTTCAAACTCTCTTTTAGCTGTAAGCAAAAGTTTAACGCCGTTCTCCCCGTTATCAACTTCTCCTTTAGGAATAGACCAAGCATCTTTATCCTTATTCTTCCAAAACGGCCCTCCGGGATGAACCAAAAACACTTTCAACTTTCCCTCTTCAAACATGTACATAATCAAACCAGCAGATTTTATCATAACATAAATTTATCTAAATTAATTTTATAAAGATTACTGACTCTTCTAAATATGAACAAAAAAAGATACATAATAATTTCTATCATAGTTTTGGTACTAGTAGTAGGCATTATTTTATTATCTTCCAACATAGGGCAAGAAAAAACTGCCGAAAAGCAAAATTCCCTTAAAACCCAAGGAAGCAAAAAAGCAAATTTTGAAATTCAAAATGCCCACGATACGAACTGGGCAAACAAAGAACTAAAAGACGTTCTCACGGAAAAAAGGTTCAAAATTTCGGACTATAAAAACAAAAAACACGTTTTACTTGAAAGCTTTGCCGTTTGGTGTCCAACCTGTACAAAACAACAAAAACAAATCAAAGAATTTCACAAAAGAACTGAAAAAAAAGTTGAATCAATAAGTCTAAATACCGACCCCAATGAAAAAGCCCAAAAAGTAAAACAACACGCAGAAAAAAACGGATTTGACTGGAAATACGCAATTCCCCCAAGAGAAACAACCAAAAAATTAATAGACCAATTCGGACAAGGGTTTGTAAACGCACCCCAATCTCCGGTAGTTCTCATCTGTAAAGACGGCAAAGCAAAAATGCTTGAAAGAGGAGTAAAATCTCCGAAAGAACTTGAAAAAGCAATAAATAAATGTTGAAATGGAAATAGCAAACCTATGGATCTCTTTTCTGGCAGGCCTTTCAGCCCCTTTAGTAGCAGCTTGTGTTTTACCGCTCTATCCTGGATTTCTAGCATATCTTTCAAAAAAAGTTACCTCAGAAAACTCTGAAAAACAAGAAAATTCAAACAAAAAAGAAATTATAAAGTTGGGGGCAATAGCTTCTGCCGGAATTATTATTTCTATGTTTATCGTCGGACTAATTTTCACAGGCCTTCTACAAAATTCTCTAACGAACGCAATAGAAATAATTTCTCCAACAGCCTTCGGAATTTTAACAATAGTAAGTCTAATGTTAATTTTCAACTTTGACTTTTCGAGATATCTTCCGAGATTTCATGCCCCCACAAAACTAGGACCAAAAACAAGTGCTTTAATGTTTGGACTTTTCTTTGGGGCAATAGTCCTCCCATGTAATCCTGCACCGTTAGTAGTTCTCTTTGCAGTATCTACTTCAACAATAAGCTTCCTTTTCAACCTATTAAACTTCGTTCTCTTTGGAATAGGAATGGCCTTACCTTTATTGGCGATAGCAATAGCCTCAGGAGTGTGGAACAAAAATATAACAACCTTCTTTACAAAACACACAAGAAAAATCAATATAGCAATGGGATTAATAATGCTGGGAGTTTCTATATACTACCTATTCTTTGTTTTTGAAATTCAAAAAACACTTTTATAAATGTCGAAATTTTGAGGAATCCATGCAAGAAAAACAAAAAAAGGTACTGAGAGCTTTGGCATTTCTTGTTGTTATTGTTATGGCCTTGATAATTTTTGTCACAATTCAAGATAAAAATGACCACAAAAGTCAAGAAACAACACAAAGAAAATCCGATTCTATACAGCAGAAAGAAAATACATTTGATGAATCAAAAATCAATCGGACCTCTGATGGAACCAAATACATAATACATCCAGATAAGCTTAAAGATGGCGGGCCTCCAAAAGGAGGGATTGGAACCGACAAAGGAATTCCTGCAATAACAAAAGCCCAAGTAAAATACACAACACCAGAAAAGGCCAACAAATGGGTAGAAAACGACGAACTAGTTTTAGCTTTAAATTATAAAGGAGAAAAAATAGTCTATCCGCTACAAATCTTAACATTTCACGAAATAATTAATGAAAAAATTAACGGAGAACCTCTGTTAATAACCTATTGTCCCTTGTGTGGAACTGGAATAGCTTACAAAAGAGAGATTTCAGTAAATGGAACAACCAAAACCCCTAATTTCGGCACATCCGGAAAACTCTACAACTCAAATTTAGTGATGTACGACAATTTAACTGGAACTTATTGGCAACAAATCGACGGAAAAGCCATAGTAGGAGAACTATCAGGACAGGAGCTCAAAAAAGTTTCAATAGATACAGTAACTTGGAAAGAATGGAAATCAAATCACAAGGACTTCAAAGTTTTAAGTAAAGACACAGGCTTCGAAAGGCCATACGGAAAAAACCCTTACGGAGGATATAGGGAAAGTGACACAACATTCTTTGATTACAATAACAAAAACGACACACTAAAGCCAAAAACAGTAGTTTATGGCATTGAAATCAATGGAAAATACAAAGCTTACAAAGATAGAGACTTAGAAAAAGGGCAAAAGATAGAAGATAAATTTGCTAACACGACAATAGAAATAGAAAAAAACCAAGATGGAACTGTAAGGTTTAAAAACAAAAAAACTGGCGAAAAAATAGTTAAAGAAAGAGGATTTTGGTTCTCATGGCATGCTTTCCATCCTCAAACAAAAATCTACAAGCCCCAGGATTAATTTTAAATATTAAGATCGATTCTTCGTAATATGGAAAAAAGACAATATCTAGCAATACTAATTACACTATTAGTGGTGTTATCCCTGGGAATTGCTTCTGCTCAAAAAAACTCTACAAAAGAACCAAAAATCGACACTTCAGCAGGACTGACTCCCGACAGCCCATTCTATTTTGTGGACAAATTATTAGATAATTTCAAAAGCGATTTCAAAATCAAAGAAGAAAGAGTTGCAGAGATAAAAAAGCTTATCAAAGAAGGCAAGATAAAAGAGGCTAAAGAGGCCCTTGAAAGATACAAGAAAATCGCAAACAAGCTCGAAGAAAAAGTTCCTCCCAGCAAAAAAGAAGAAGCAAAAGAAAGTGCAAAAGAAATCAAGAAAACCGTAAGGGAACTTGAAAAAGAAATCCCAAAAAAACAGAGAGAAATATTTGTCGACAAAGTTGTAGAACAAGAAAAAGAGATTTCGAAAACTGCTAAAATAGCTAAAAAAGTAAAAGATCTATGTAAAAAACTAGCCAAAAAAGACCCTAAAAGATATGCAAAAGTTTGTAATACAGATAAAAAATCTCCGGAATGGAAAAAAGAACTTGATAAAAAGCTAGCAAAAAAGCAGAAAAAAGAAGCAAAAAAATTTGAAGACATTATGTCCCAATGCTTTGAAACTTCCGGACAAAAATGCCGATGTGATGAAATCCCATTCGAAGAATTTTCAAAAACCTGTTCAAAAGCTGCTCCATTGGCCAAAAAATGCAAAGTTGGAGGAAATAAAGAAGCTTGTAAAAAACTAAGCCAACTAGAAATGCCAGAACTTCCTCCTCATTTAGAAAAAAGCTTTGAAAAAGCACAACAAGAAATGAGGGAGTCAAAATTCAACGCCCACATTCCAAAACCCTGTAGAGAAGCGGGTGTAACTTCTCCTAAAGAATGCGAGATACTAATGATGAAAAAAGAAGCTCCTGAAGAATGCCGGAAAGCTTTAGAAAAGAAAGATGTAAAATCTCCTAAAAAGGCAGAGAAAATTTGCGAGAAAGTAATGTTCAAGAAAAATCTTCCAGAGGAATGCCAAAAGCAAAACACAACTAATCCTGAAAAATGCAGAAAAAAATTCTCCGGAGAGCGGGAAGGCTTGGAAAACAGACCCGAGAATTCCTCGAGCCCAATACTCAAGGAAGAGATAATTATAGAAAACACTTCAGAAAGAATTCCTCTAAAAAAGGCCTCAGAGTGTAAAGACATAAAAAATCTGGAGAAAAAAGAAAAATGCATAGAGAATTTCGTAGAAAACATGGAAGAAACAGAAAAAATTCCAGATAAAGACTTCCCTGCCCCATGCAAAGAAAAAGGCATAGAAAGTATGGAGAAATGCGAAAAGATAATGGAAAACCTATCTAGAAAAAATTTTCAACAAAAAGAGCCCGAGCCTCCATTAGAACCAAAAACAAAAAAGGAGATACCAAAAAATAATCAGGAAGGCTCCAAAAAACTGCCTCGACCTTGCCAAGAAGAAGGAATTAAAGAAACCAAGAAATGTTATCGGTTTATGCAAGAAAAAGCAAAAGAGCAAGATAGAGAAAATTTCTATAACAGGACAGACAAAGAATAAACTCCAGGCACCAAAAAATTCTATACAAGGATAAAAACTTATAAACCCCGACTAATTTAAAATAATATGTTCAACAATAGGAAATGTAAAAGGTGCGGTGAAAAAATTGGCAAAAAAGACAATTTCTGCGCTAGCTGCGGCGTTCCTTTAAGCCAAAACGACAAAAAAGAAGACATGGGAATGCTTGGAAAATCTGATTCTTTTGATGAAAATACTAGTAATCCGCCAATGCCTGGTTTTGGTGGCAAAATGCTTAACAACATGCTTAGCGGAGCCATAAAGATGTTAGAAAAAGAAATGCAGAGAGAAATGAAAGACATGGAAAAGAAAAAATCTCAGAACAAGCAGCAGCCTATGAACCCTGCACCAAATTTCAAACTAAAAATCAATGGTCAAGAAGTTAATTTTGATGACCCCCAAGCAAATCAAAAGAAAAAAGAAACCAAAGAAAAAAAAGGCAGAAAAGAATTCTCTAAAGACCAGTTGAAAAAATACCAAAAACTTCCAAAAGAAGAACCTCAAGCAGACCTGAAGAGATTTGGAAATAAAGTCGTTTATGAAGTTAATATGCCAGATGTTAAGTCCTCCAACGATATAATTATGAATGACCTTGAGAGCAGTATAGAAATAAAAGCGGTAGGAAAGAACAAAGGATACTCTAAAAGGATTCCCGTAAACATGCCTGTGACAAACCAAAGACTTTATGACGGCAAACTTATTCTTGAGTTAGAAGAAAATCAACAACAAGGATAACTCTCGTAAACCTTATAAAAGATTCTCGATTTAACTTTGATAATTCCTCCTTAGTGATTTATATGGAGAAAGATGACATTAGGGAAACAGCGTTTCCATGGGGGGCTGTAGCTCAGTCTGGCCAGAGCACCACTCTGATAAGGTGGGAGTCCTAGGTTCAAATCCTAGCAGCCCCATTAGGATCAGGATTTGAAGTTCTAGTTTTATTGTGATTTTTGGAGCCAAGCGAAAAAAAAGCACAATAGGCTGAAATTCTGAAAGAATATTTCAATGCCCTAATCCGAGCAGACCCATTAAGACATTCCTTCACCCACAACCTTTTTAAATCAACTTTCTCTAAAACCAACATGGCAAAAGGATTATACCAATTTTTAAGAGATGCTTGGAAGGAAACTTCAAACCACGGCCAGAAAGACAGGCTTATAGAATGGAGGAGATCTCCTTCTCAAGTAAGGGTCGAAAAGCCTTCAAGAATAGACAGAGCAAGGTCTCTAGGCTATAAGAGCAAAAAGGGTTTTGTAGTTATTCGGTCTAGAGTTAGAAGAGGCGGCCATAAAAGACCAAGGCCTGTTAAAGGTCGAAGATCGAAAAGAATGCACACTAGAAAAGACCTAAAGATGAACTACAAATGGATTGCTGAACAAAGAGTTGAAAAGAAATTCACAAACCTAACAGTCCTAAACTCTTATGAAGTTGGAAAAGACGGAAAACACTACTTCTTTGAAGTTATCTGTGTTGACCCAAGTAAAAACGAAATTAAAAGTGACAAAGATGTTAACTGGATTTCTAAACCATCCAATCAAAAAAGGTCCTTTAGAGGATTGACCTCGGCCGGCAAAAAATCCAGAGGCTTAAGACACAAGTCTCCAACACAAAAAACTAGGCCGAGCGTAAGAAAAGGCCCTAGAGGCAAATAATTCTACGGTTAACCTTATAAATCTCAAAAAATTCATTCTGCATAGTTAACGGTTGATTCCTCTCTTTGTTATGTGAGGAAAGACGAACTTAGCAAAATTTTGAACAACGTGAAAAGAGGATCTTACGGAAAACGAAGTTTTCCATAAAAAGAGGGTTAAAATGTCTGAAGAAATTTTCAAAGTAATTGGAGCATTAGGATTGATTTCTTTAATAATTGGAACCCTGATGCTTTCTAACAAAAAGGTCAAGAAAAAGAAAGTCTATCCATTTCTTCTAGTAGGAGGGATACTTTTAGCTATTTACAGTTTCTTCATCGAAGACATTATCTTCATAATCTTACAAATTTTCTATGTAGCAACTGTAGCTTACGATATATTTGAACTTGCGAAAAACAAAGACTCTAAAAATACCTTAACCAAGAAAAAAGAAGCAGGCAAAAAGCGTTCTAACAAAAAGACTTCCAAAAAATCTAATAAGAAAAATTCAATAAAAAGTAAATCAAATCCCTAATGAAAACAAAAACAACGATCCGGAGGACGATTGGCGGAAAGAAAAAGGACGATCTTAGACCTGGAAATAAATTTCGGCCTATTACTCTTTTTGCAGAGAAAAATCGAAATAGGGAAAAAGGCATTTTTCCAAAAAAGATTTAACAACAAACAATGTGAAAAGGAGGACCGTTTACGGAAAAAGACGTTTTTCCACCGATAGAATGGAATATAAGACTTTAGCCAAAACTTACGAAGAGGCCGAATCTACGACAAAAAGGCTTGAAAAAACACGAATAATAAGCGATTTCTTAAAAAAACTTGACAAAGAAGAAAGTGACACACTTTATTTGCTCCTTGGAGACATTTATCCTCAATATGACGAGAGGAAAATCGGAATTTCTGAAAAGTTAGCTGTGAAAGCAATTGCAAAAGCCTCAGGGAATACTGAAAAAGAAGTTGAAAAAAAATGGAAAGAAATCGGAGATTTGGGGGAAGTTACCGAAAAACTGGCCAAAAAGAAAAAACAATCAATGCTGACAGAGTCTCATAGGCTAAATCTTAAAACAGTAATTGAAAAACTTCGAAAGCTTCCCGAAATGGAAGGAAGCGGAATGATAGACAAAAAAATTTCCCTTATAACAGAACTTCTCTCAGACGCCGCTCCTTTAGAAGCAAAATACCTCATAAGAACATTAATCGGGGACTTAAGAATCGGAATTCAAGAAAGCACAGTCCGTGACGGTTTAGCGGAAGCTTTTTTCCCAGAAGAAGAAAAAGCAGGAGAAGCAATACAATCCGCCATAGACAAGTCAAACGACTTAGGAAAAGTTTTCGAAACATGCAAAACCCAAAATGCTCTAGCAAACCTAAAAAAAATCTCACTAGAAGTCGGAAAACCTACAAAAGTAATGCTTGCTCAAAAAGCTCCTTCGATAGAAAGTGCATTTGAAACCGTTGGAAAACCTGCCGTAATCGAGTACAAGTATGACGGCTTCCGGCTTTTAATACACAAGAAAAAAGACAAAGTTTGGCTTTTCACAAGACGTTTAGAAAATGTAACCAAACAATTTCCCGAAGTTGTACAATACATCCAAAATTACATAGATGCTGAAACAGCAGTTTTAGATTGTGAAGCAGTAGGTTACAACAAAGAAACCAAAAAATATACCCCTTTCCAAGAGATCTCTCAAAGAATAAAGCGAAAATACAACATAGAAAAGTTAAGCGAAGAACTTCCTGTAGAAGTAAACGTTTTCGACATCCTTTATGCCGACGGAGATTCGCTATTGGAAGAACCTTTCTCTGAAAGGTCCAAAAAATTGAGGGATATTGTAAAAACTAAGAAAAACAAAATCAAGCCTTCAAAACAAACCATAACCGAAGATACCAAAAAAGCCAAGGAATTCTATAAAGAAGCATTAAAAGACAATCAAGAAGGAATAATTATCAAAAACCAAAACGCAAAATACCAACCAGGTAGTCGTGTAGGCCACATGTTAAAACTCAAACCTGAAGAAAAAGATATGGACTTGGTTATAACCGGAGCTGAATACGGAACCGGTAAAAGAAGCGGCTGGCTTTCAAGCTTCATACTTTCTTGCTACGATGAGAATTCCGGAGAATTCCCTCAAATTGGAAAAGTAGCCACAGGAGTTAAAGAGAAAGACGATTCTTCTGCCTCAGGGCCTTCACTAAACGAGTTAACGGATAAACTAAAGCCACTAATAACAAAAGAATCTGGCCGTGAAGCAGAAATTAAGCCAAAAGTTGTGGTTGCAGTAACTTACCAAGAAATCCAAAAGTCTCCAACATACAGTTCAGGTTGGGCTTTAAGATTTCCAAGAATAACAGCAATAAGGGAAGACAAGCCTGTAGAAGAAATAGCAGACTTAGAAGAAGTTGAACAAGAACATAAAAGACAAGAGGGAGATTTCAACAAATGAAAAAAATCCTAATGACAGGTTCAAAAGGAAGGATTGGAAAAATCTTAACGGATAATCTTAAGGAGATGTACTCTATAACGGAAGCTGATTTGCCTAGAAGGGATATAAGAAAATATTCAACTTTGAAGAGGTTGGCAAAAGGAAAAGATGCGATAATTCATTTGGCTTGGTATACGGAAAAAGAAAATTGGAAAAACGAGTCTTACGATCCGGATAACTCTTTAATGTTCCAAAATGTTTACAAGGTAGCTTTGGAGCAAAAAGTTCCAAAAGTAATAATGCCGAGTTCGCTTCATGTACATCAATATATAGACTTGCTTGATAAAGAAGACATAAAACCAATAGGTCCTCACGATAAAACAAATCCTGACAGTCCGTATGGAGCTAACAAAGTCTTCATCGAGGAACTAGGAAAGTATTATGCAAAAAAAGGATTGGAGGTTGTCTGTATAAGGTATGGCTCTACAGGATTCCGAAGTCCTGAAAACTCTCCAAATGACAAAGAAGGGAAAGCTACATGGTTTAGTTCTAATGATTTATTGGATTTGATTGAAACGATTTTAAAAACAATCCATATTCCGAATAATTACCTTATCATAAACGGGATTTCGAATAACGATGAGAGAGTCCATGATTACAAAAACTCTCTTGGATGGAAGCCAAAAGATAACGCGGGAAAGGTTAAATCTCGTTAGACTTGCCTTTCAAATAAGTCAAAACATCTTGCATTTTGTTAACAGGTTTCTTAATAAACCAAGGGGCTTTAGTGTTCTTTATTTCTTCTACCGAGTCACCTTGTAACTTATAGTTATCGTAAAAAAGGTTTCCCATAAAACCATAAAATTTATCCCAAAAATTTTCTTTAGCTTCAAGGTGATGTATTTCCGGTCCCTCTTTAGGGTCAACTTCGCCTAAATCAACCAGCCTATCATAACAACTTTTAAACCTCTCCCACTGTGAGTCTCCTGTAGAAATATAGAGGTCTTTTATTCCCTTCTTTTTTGCCATCTCAATGCTCTCGTAAAGATTCTCGAAGGTATCTCTAGATTTTTTCTCAAGCGTGATATCTTTAGGCTTAACAACAAGTTTTTCAGAAATCTCTCCTTTTTCGGGGGATTCATCAAAAGAATTTTCTCTAAGCCTTTTGTAAATTCTGTAATTATGAGAATTCTTTATTCTTTCAAGCCTTTCATCTTTAGACTCTTCTTTTTTGGTAGGTCTTGTTTTATCAGCTCCCGAAATAATTATATCGTAACCCGGATGGCTTTTGTAATATTCGTAAGCTTCTTCAGCTCTTTCTTCATCAGGCTTTCCTGTAGGTATTACTATAGCATCTTCTGTTTTTTCTTCTAGTGTTTTTCTCGAAGCCATAAAAATAGACGAAATTAAAATTAAAGAAACTCCAAAAACGTATAAAAACGAACCCCCTTCTTTTAAAGAAGAAACGAAATTTCCTGTAATGCCTACATAATTCGATAAAAAGGCGAAAGATAAAAGCAATAATCCTATTGCAAAACCCAAAAAACCTAATTTTCTTTTCAACATACAAAATCCAAAAAAGAAAAAATTAAAAAATTTCTTAAAAACAATTTTTACTATAAAATTACAACAATATCAAAAGATTTAAATATTATAGATTATTCATAAAAGTATGAAATGCCTTTACAATCTATTCGGGATGCCAAGAAACATAAGAGAATTTGCGGAGGATATGAGAAAGAATAACTTGGAAAATGTCGATGTACTTCTATACAGACAGATAAACGGATATGAAGATGGAATCGATCTTGATGCTGACGGGGGATTTATTGGGGTCTATTCTGAAATATCCTCTCTAACATCACATTACGTTAAAGGAAATGGCCCAAAGGAAACCGAAGACAAATTAAAAGAAGGATATAAAGAATTAACAGATTACCTGGATATTAAAGGAATAAAAGTTAATAAGCTAGGTACTCAAGGAGTCCAATTGGATGATTAGCTATTCGTCAACACTTCTCGAAGCCAACCACCAAACCAAAATAAATCCTGCTCCTACAAACCACAAGTAAAATCCTGAAAATCCTTTTTCAAAAAGCAATACGTTTTTAGCAATGCCAATCTGGTAATTCAGAGGCATCACATTTACTATAAATTGAACAAAACCAGGCATTGTTTCAAGCGGGTAAAAGACTCCTGAAAGCAACATAAGCGGGAAAGCTATAATCAACGAGAATAAAATTGCTACCCCTTCATTATCTGAAACCAGGCCTATCAAAAGCCCAATGATTGTATCTATCAAAGAAATGGCCAAAACCAAATGCAAAACATTCAACAAATTAATGGCATAAGTTTCTCCAAAGGCATAGTAAAGGCCTACAACCAAAGCAGCCTGAATCAATCCTAAGGCAAAAAAGAAAACCAGCTTAGAAATGAAATAAACACTCAAAGAAGTAGATTTCTTGACTCTTGAAAGGAAATTATTTCTCCTGTCATAAATGAATGTCGTAGACGAAAGCATTAGCAGGGTAAAAATTAAAACTATAGGCAAAATGAAGGCAATACTGTTTCCTTTTGTATCCTTTTCAGAACCCAAAGGTCTTTCTTCAACCCAAAGAGGATTTACAATAAACTCAGTCTCCATGTTTTCAACTTTTTTCAAATCGGAATCTATTTCATTAACTCTTTCGCTAACAGGTCCTAAATCATAGCCTTTAACCACTTCTATTCCTTCTCTAGCACTAGAAACCCTTTCTTTTAATTTCTGATTCAATTGATCGATTATTTGTTTCTCAAACGGCCTTGTTGCAGAATCGACTCTCCAAGAAACAGTATTTGAAAAAGCAGGTTTTGTAGCGTCATAATAAACAACGACTTTTGACTGATTCATAGCCCGCAAATTCTCCTCAAAGCCCTCTCCAATCTCAAGTCCTGCAGGATACTTTCCAGAGCGTACGCCATTCCTTAACTTCTCTAAACAATTCTCCTGTCCCAAAAAAATCGGATTGAAATCCTCCATTTTGTTTAAAATTTCTTTAGAATTTTCTGTATCATCCATATCACAAACGGCCAAGTCTATCGAAAATTCACTAGAACCCATCATCATGATAAAGATCAACGCAATCAAAACCGGTACTGCCAAAGACAAATAAAGATACTTCCGTCTTTTCAAAAATAATAACGCATCCTTCTTTAAATAACTGTAAAACTTAAATGGCAAATTAATCATTTTCTGCTTTTAGGAAAACTTCGTCTAAGGTTGGTTCTCTAAATCTTAAAACCTTGTAATCTAAATTCAATTTATCGAAAAGTCTGTTAAGTTTGGACCTTGTTTTTTCGCCTTCAACCGCAAACATAACATACTTCCCGTAAGCATCTAAAACCCTGATTTTATTATAGTCACAATATCTTTTGACTTCATCCCAGTTTGATTTTGACAAGGAGGAAAACTTAATCTCGAAAACACTACTTATTTTTAGCTTGTCCTTTAGCTTTTCAACATCTCCGTGAAAGTACACTCTTCCTTTTTTCAAAATTATTACTTTATCGACATTGTCCTCTATTTCTGAAAGCAAATGAGAGGTCAAAACTACGGATTTTTGTTTTTTCTTTAGGCTATGAATAAAATGCCATAAGAGTTTACGATTCATAAAGTCTAAACCTACAAAAGGCTCGTCCATGATGACAATTTCAGGGTTGTGTAGAAGAGACAAAACAATATTCAGTCTAACTTTTTGTCCCCCAGATAATTCAGAAGGTTTTTTGTTTAAGTCTACATCAAATCTGAGTAGATCCATGTAATGCCTGGCTCGTTTCAATGCAATTTTCTCTCTTACACCAAAATTTAGGCCTAAAACTCTTATGTTGTCTTCGATAGATAGGTCAGGAATAAACGCCCCTTCTTGAGGAACAAACCCTACTTTTCTTTTAGAAAACAACTTCCAAAGCCCCAAAACACGTATCTTCCCGGAATGACTTTTTGAAAGAACTCCTGAAACCAATTTTAGGAAAGTAGACTTTCCACTTCCGGATTTTCCAATAATTGCCGTTACAGAAGAGTTTTTTATGTCTACATTGAAATTTTTTAGCACTTCTTGGCCTTTGTATGAAAAGCTTAGGGATTTTGAAGAAACAGCATACTTATCACCTTTCTTTCTTTTAAGGAAATTAAATGCCATAAGAAAGATTGAGAAAAGGCATTTATTAATTTATGTTACTAATAAAAAATAAAAAACTATTGACTAGTAGCCTGTTCTGCTTGTGTCGTCTGTGGCGTAGCTCCTTGCTGAGCTAATTGTTGCTGTTGTTGTGCTATTGCAGTACAGACTTGTCCCATTGAAGTCCATTGGACAGATTGGTTTTCTCCTTGTCCAACGACTAGAGGGATTTCTCCCTTGGTATTGATTCTTTGGACTACATTAGATTGAGCAGTTACAACACCTCTCTGAACCCCTTGTTGGAAAGCGTTACTTTGTAAAGCTCTGAATCCAAAGAATCCCGCAACTAAAACAATAGCAACAATAAATGATACGAAACCTATCTTATACCAGTTCTTATCGCCTTTTCTCTTAGAGCCTTTTTCTTTCATATCAACAACCTCTTTTAATTTAGATGTCATTATTAAGCCTCCTTTATTTATTAATTTTTCGTGGAGAGAGTTTATTAATTTTTCTAATATTTGCTTTAAATCTTCTAATAACTATAAATCTTTTTATTTTCGGTTTTCAATATTTAGAAAAGGATAGGTTGTATATTTGGAGTTTTTCCTTGTCTTTAAATTAGTTCAAAGAATTAGAAACAAACAAGCCAGCCTTAGAAAAAACACTTGAAGGCAATAATTTTGTTATTCAGGTTTTTGAGACCTTTAGACCTGATATAGATGTTTCATAGAATCTTTATTGCCTCTTTTTTATTGATATTATTTCGAAGCTGTTAGGCTATAAAATGTTTGTAAAAATCATGCTCATGAGTTAACTAAGCATTAATTCTTTGGACCACAAGTTAATTGAACTTACCCCCGAATAGTTTATTGTGTATTTTACGCTTCCTCTTGTAAAAGCGCAATAGGCTGGAACTTGTTCCTAGGTCCATTGTGGATTTTTGAGCCTTGCGAAAAAATACGCAATAGTCAAAAATCTTTGATTTTTGTCCTATTTTCTCGAACATTTGTTCTTATTTTACTAACAAAGCTCTCCGCCTTTTTGATTATCTCCTGGGCCTCATTTTCCGAAGTTGAAGCAACATCTCGGTAAAGAAACTCATTTCTCCTAACTCTAACTTTATTGAAATAATTAACTAGGCTTTCATCAATTTTTACCTCTCTTAAAAATTCAAAAACATTTTTATGGTGTTCCTTGCCAATAGGCCTATAACCGTAAAAAGCCATTAACTTCATGCCCGCTCTCAAAACTGCATTATAAGCTATAGTCGAAGCCCATTCATAATCTTCAGATTCAAAACTATTCTTAGCAGACTCTAGGTCTTTCCGTCAAATTTCAAAATCCGGAACTGAAGCCTCGACTTTCTGAATTCTACTTTCTTTCAACAATCTCTCGAAGCTCATTTTCATCTCCTTTTACCATCAAGATTCCTTTAGTAAAAATATCTTTAACAAAAGCGCTGTCTTTTTCTTTCTTCAAATTCTCAACAGTCCAAACAACCGGGTTTACGTTTCTTCCAATTTCTTTTTCTTCCTTCGAAACTTTTTTTATAACTTCATCAAGGCTAACATTCCCTACAACCATTAAGTCTATATCACTTTCAGGCCCATAACCCCCTTTTGCAAAACTTCCGAAGATAAAGGCAAAATCTACATTCTTTTTAGGCAAAGCTGCCTGGATTGGAAAGACAACCGAATCTGTCTTTACCAAAATGCCTCTAAGTTCAGAACAAATATTGCAATTTTCATTCAGAAAATAAACTTCTCTTTCTTTTCTCAAAATCCCTAAATCCACAAAATTATTTAATTCTCTGGAAACCACGCTAACAGAAACATCCTTCTTTTTAGAAACTTCCCTTATTCCTCCGGACCCATTCTCAATTAAGAAAAATTCCAAAAGTTTCACTCTATTTTTAGAAGTAAATAATTTCTCTAACATTTTACAAGCTTAAAAAGAACATCAACAAGATGCTCAAACTCCTCCTTTTTACTTTCATAAAAATCGTAAGGAACCTTTTCCCCGTAATAACCAAGGCGGTTTCTAAAGAAAGACATTTGCTTAATCAAAATCGCCTCCCTTTCCATCTCCGGATTCTCTTTATAAAAATAAGATATTAAACACTGGTGGTTTTTAGACCTCAAGCCATTTTTCAACAAATAAGCAACAAGCAACTCTTTAACAATTTCATAATAATTTTCAACAATGAACGAAACGCTTTTTTCAGAAACTTCCATCGACCCTGTCTGCTCTAAACGCAAAAGCGCCATTTCCTTAATTGACTCAACTCTTTCAGGGTCTGGAGAGACCTTTCTCACAAAATCCCTCTTACAAGTTTTCCAATCCATAATATCCAAACTCATTTTACTCTAAAACTCCCATACAATTTAATTCCGTTAACAACGTTATTCAAGAGGTGCTTTTGCAAATCGTAAAGGTCTTTTCTAACAAACAAATCGATTTTATGGCCAAGCTTAGACTCAAATTTTTTCAAACTAACGTCTTTCTTAACAGAGCTTTCCACAAACAAGTCAATATCACTTTCCTTATTCGACTCTCCTTTAGCAAAACTCCCAAACAAGAAAATCAGAGAAGGATTCAATTCCTTAACAAGAAAATCTACCATCCCATACTCAAACAGCTTCTCTTCAAAATAATTAGATTTTTTAGCCTTAAACAAAAACCCGGTTTTTGCATATCCTTCACTATCAACCAATCCTTCTTTCTTCAAATTTATTACCTCGCTATGAACACTGGCCCTCGGAATGCCGGTAACTTTAGACAACTCCCTAACACTAAAACTCTTCTCAGGATTTTCAAAATAAACTCTCATCAGTTTTTCCTTATTTTGTCTCATTTTATAGACGCCTGTCCCAAAAATTGGACATTTTTTAATTTATCGTGACTAGCTCGAATTTGAACAGGAAGGTTGTCACTTACTGAAGCCGCCAAAGAGAAAGGCAAAGCCAAGAACAGAAAAACAAATACAAAAACCAAAATCATTCCTCTTTTCATTATGGTAATGCGAAGCTGTATGCCTAAAAAAAGGTTTTTATTCTCCTCTATAGAAATATGGGGCAAAACAAATAATTATTAAAATCCTAGAAACACTTACTGTTTATCTTTGTGATAAACATTCAAAAGAACAACTTTGTTTTCCTTTTCCAAATAAGGTAAGACAAACGATAAGGCTTAACATACAACTCTCGGGTCCCTTTTCTACTATATTTCATAGGCTTCCCTATTTCGGGATTATCGACAATTTTCTTTACCTGAGTTTTTACTTTAGATTTCAAGTCTCGATCTTTAGTTTTACTCATAAAACGAGCAAAGGATTTAGTTTCTTCAACTTCCACTACCATTTCTCAAGTTTATCTAAAAATTCCTCTTTAGAATAAGAATTATATTCTCCTCGATCATACTCCTTTAAAGCTTCTTCAGTTGATTGAGCGAAGACCAAATCTTCAACCAAAGAGCTAAGCTCAGATACTTTTTCTTTTAAACCTTTTAACTCCTCACTGAACTCCTTAATTTCACTTTGTTCTTGAGCCATATTTAATATCAGAAAATCGAGATATAAAAAGGTTTTTGAAATACTCCAAAAAAGGTTTAACAAATTTCATAACTTCATGAAAAGGATGACCGTTTACGGAAGTAATATTTTATGTGAGGAAAGACGATCTTAGGCCCAGAAATAAATTTCAGCCTGTCCTGTATTTAGACCATAAAATCCAGAACAGGGAAAAACGATGTTTTTCCATAGACGAATAATTATTAAAATCCTAAAAACAATTTTTTAGATATTAAAAAAGAGAACTTTGTAATTAACTCAGGAATTCAGAAATTTCTTTTGTGGTAATTCCATGACCTGTGTCTATCAACCTGTTTTCATACGTCCAAAGTTTAACCTGTTTTGACATACAAAGAGCAATAAAATCCTTGTCCTTTTTGTGCTCTGCAAGAATTTCTTCTGATTTATCTAAATGGTTCACATAATTTTCTTTCGAAACCCAATTAATTTTTTCAAACACCAAAGAAAATAAATCGTCGAACTCCTGTTTTGAAAGTTTTGACTTGGATAAAATCTCGGATTTATTATTCTTGATTTCATCGTTTAGTTTTAAGGGTGCATAAATTCTAAGTCGATTGTCGAAAACCAAGTCCAAAATATTTCCTCCGGAAATCAGGTTTCGAAACAAAACATTAGAATCTAAAACAACTTCCATTGTTTAATCGGCACCTTTACTCATCTGCTCTTTAATCTTGTTGGAGAGTTCATCTGCTTCTTCTTCGGTTAATTCAGACTTTGAGGCAATTTCTTTTGCACGCTTAAGCTTTTCTTTATTTATCAGTTCACTGAGAACTTTCTCAACCACTCTGGAGATTTCTTCCTCCGAAAATAAACCTGCCTGAGAGGCTACTTCATCGTTTATTTTTACATTAATTTCGGCCATGCCAATATATATAAAATTGTCTTAAAATATCTTTCGGTAAAATCTACAAAAGATAAAAATCCAGAAGGCAAATTATTAAAATCCAAGTAAAGGTTTAACAGCCAACAACGTGAAAAGAGGGACCGTTTACGGAAAAACGACGTTTTTCCACCGTTAGGAAAGCTAACCTTATGAAAACTTCGTTTTCATAGAAAAATACTCTTCATTCAAAGCCCATTAATTCCTGAAAATCTTAAAAAGTATTTCTTCCCCGCAATACTATGAAAAAAGAGAACCTTGTAATTTTACTAATAGCTATTCTAGCAACTACATCTTTAGCCTCAGCAGACCTAACAAATTTCGGGCGAACAACGGGGGATGAAATCGGCTCTCCCGCAAACACAATTTACCAAATCTTTTCCGGAAACACAAACCCCTTCAACGCTAAAACAAAGATTTAAATATTACTTTGAATTAAATCCAATATGGAAACAGAACAAAGAACCTCTAGTTTAAAACAATTAAAACAAAGGATAAAAAAACTCGAAGAAAAACATCGATATCTTGATAAAAAAATCGAGAAAAAGTCTAAAGCATCGGAATCCTCTATTCCAAAAAACATAAGAGAGATGTGGGACAATGAGTACGATGACGAATGGGACGAGTTCCTTTAATCAAAGAGAGGTTGTTTTTACTAAAGTTCCTTACACAAACCAAATAGGATATAAAATAAGACCAGCACTAATTCTCTCACGAAAAGAATATAACAGAAACAATCAAGATTATATAGTGTGTTATATAACTCTGAAGCCCACAAAAGACCCGTACAAAGTCAAGTTAGACAACAAAGACCTAGAAAGAGGAAAACTAAAAGCATCCATAATAAGGCCGGGCAAAATATTTACAATTCTCGAAAAAGATCTCTACAAGAAAGCAGCAAAAGTAAAGATAACCAAAATGAAAGAAGTTCTTGAGAAACTTAATTCCCAAATAGCCTTAGATGAAAACGAATAATTATTAAAATCCAAAAAACAACATTTCAATATGAAAAAAGAGAACATTGTAATTTTACTAATTGCTGTTTTGGCCTTCACTTCATTTGCTTCTGCAGACTTAGCAAGCTTCGGGCGAACTGTGGGCGATGAAATCGGCTCGGCAGCAGACAAGATTTACAGCGTTTTCACCGGAAACACCAACCCTTTCATTTTCTTCGAACCATCTCCTGAAACACCTTCAAACAACACATTAATCGGAAAAGGCCATTTCGAAACAAACACTACAATAGACGAATCAAGCCTCGAAAAAGTAATTTACAATTTCAACGAAACAAACTACACTCTCTACAACGACTCCTTAGTCGGAATGTGGAACTTTGACAACTACACAAAATTCAACGACACCTCGAGATACGAAAACGACGGCTCTTGTTCAGGCACTTCCTGCCCAACTTTCAACTCCTCCGGAAAATACAACGGAGCTTATGAATTTGATGGTTCGGATGATTACGTAAAAATCAAAGGAACAAAGTCCACAAATGTAAAAGACAGTCCGTTAACTGTTTCTATGTGGGCTAAAAGCCCAAAAAATAGCTGGGGACCTGGAGATTATTGGGGACATATAAGCAAATACTCTC
>JBDGRI010000038.1:1181-1613 GCA_042218235.1 Candidatus Pacearchaeota archaeon | reverse complement strand
TGAGTTTGATGGTTCGGATGATTATGTTGAAGTTCCCGAAGATAAATCTTTTGATAGCATAAAAAATGAGATAACTTTATCTGCTTGGGTTAATTTTGACTCTGTTCAGAATTGGGATGCTATAATTAACAAGAGGGGGAGTGGTACAAGATGGAACAGCCTTCTAAGACATTCTAACCAAAACACCTATGCATTCAGGCTTAACAACGGTTCAAGGAAAATAATTACAAGTAAAACAGAAATATCGGTAGGAGAATGGCAACATGTTCTGGGAACTTGGAATGGTTCCGTAATGGAAATTTACATTAATGGTGAGAAAGAAAACTCTTCTAAATATACAGGGACATTGATAGATACAGACAGACCATTAAGAATTGGGAGGGCAACAAACGGTAACTACCCTCTCAACGGAACCATAGACGAAGTCCGAAT
>JBDGRI010000038.1:0-1171 GCA_042218235.1 Candidatus Pacearchaeota archaeon | reverse complement strand
GTAGGGATTTATGATAAAAAAAAGAGTCAAATATACATATATGGAGATGGCCAATTAGAAGCAAATTATTCGGTTTCAGGATCGCCTTCAAGCGACACCGGACCAATACATATAATGCATAGAGAATTTAACTCGATTGGGACAAACCATATAAACGGAACAATAGACGAAGTCCGAATCTGGAACCGCTCACTTTCGGCAGAGGAAGTAAAACAACACTATATGTCAAACTTGCGGAAGTTCAACGAAACCCGTTGGAAACTTGAAGTAAACCAAACAAAAAACTCGACCTCAAACCTCAAAACAGGCTCTTACATCTATAAAGCTTCAGCACAAGGCTCGGCGGGATACGACAATTCAACCGAAAAAAGAACAATAAACATAGACCTAAAACCTCCTTTCTTAGATTTCGCAAACCCAACTCCCGCCGACGGAAAAACAAAAACGCAAAACAAAAACGCAACAATAAACATAACCTCAAACGACATCGAAAGCTCCCTAAAAAACGACTCCTTAGTACACTCAACTTTCTTAGACTGGAACCACTCGCTGGTCGGATGGTGGGAAATGGACTTCTCAAACTCAACAGGAATCCACGACAACTCAACCTACAACAACTTCGGAACTTTCAACGGCGGCCTCTCCCAATCCAACAAAACCGACGGAGCCAGAGGAAAAGGTTTGGAGTTTGATGGGAATGATGACAGGCTGGACATTGATGAATCAGTGATTCCTTCAGGGAGAGAGGGGGAAGAGATAACCGCATCTTTTTGGATAAGACCAGACGACATGTCGTCTACAGAAACTATACTCGGAATAAATGATGAATGGTTAATCAGACTAGAAAACAATGGGCACATTTGGACAAGAACCTTTGGAGGGAATAACGGAGGAACTTCTGAGTCTTTAAACCAAAATAAATGGTACCATCTAA
Source organism: Candidatus Pacearchaeota archaeon (assembly GCA_042218235.1). Classification (GTDB taxonomy): domain Archaea; phylum Nanobdellota; class Nanobdellia; order Pacearchaeales; family GW2011-AR1; genus JBDGRI01. The sequence continues at coordinate 237 of JBDGRI010000038.1, read as the reverse complement.
CAGCAATATGGGTACCTAACCAAAAACACGAAATTTATTTAAACGGAACAAAAATACAAAGCGTATCTAGTTCGGACACCTCTTCAAGTACAGGTACAATTTTCACAATTGGAGAAAGAGGAACATCCTCAGGAGAAAATTTCAAAGGCTCAATAGACTCCGTCCAAATCTACGACAGGGCATTATCCTCGACGGAAATAAAAGCACTTTACAATGCAACAAAAGACCAATATCAAA
>JBDGRI010000037.1:6683-9502 GCA_042218235.1 Candidatus Pacearchaeota archaeon | reverse complement strand
AGGTTTTTAATAAATTTGTCTTTTATGACAAAACTTCTTCCAAAAGTTCAGGAAATTTGACAGTTCCCATGTCTTTTCTTATGAAGTGGCCTTGGCCCTTTAATTCAATAAATCTGAAGCCCAGTCTTGTTTTTAGATACTCTACACTTTCGTTTATTCGTGAAAAGTCATTATCCGAATAAAAAACAACCATGTCATGAGTTCTTTCAGGAAGACTTTTGTCTAAATTGAAATTGTAAAAGCCCTTTATCGACGGAAATTCTTCGGGTGCAATTACTGAAGGAGCAATCAAAACTAGTTTTTTTACTTTGATTTTGTTTTCGCTTAAATACCTTAGTAAGAAACCTCCTCCAAGGCTATGCCCGACCAAAACGGTATTTTCACCTATTTCAAATTGTTCAAATTTTTCTTTCCACTTTTCATAAGAAGGTTCCCAAAATTTAGGCATTAAAGGGTTATGGGATTCATAGCCATTTTTCTCGAGTTTCACTTTTAGCCAAGGTATCCAATCTCTTTCATTTTGAAGCCTTCTTCCTTGCTCGACAAGTTCTTTTCCGCAAGAATTTAACCCGTGAACAATTATGCATTTCATAGGAAATTGGCTCTTTAGCAATATTTAAATAAGTTTTTGGTTTCCTTTTTTTATGGAGAAAGTTAAAGCCAGATTGTTCAAAAACACTGTTTCGACCAATGATTCTAACGCATTTACTTTACAGAAAAAATCTTCTTTTGGTGAAAAATCGGGGGAAAAAATTGTTTACTCGCTTTCTGAGGCCATGTATTTGGTCGAGAAAGACAAAATCGAAGTTTTGCAGAAAGACAATCCACTTGAACGAGCAGAACTTTTCAGGAAGCTTCAAAATGCCGACAAAAGATTTTCGATTAAATATCCTGTTTTTAGATATCTTCGAGACCAGGGATATGTGGTCAAAACTGCTTTGAAGTTTGGGGCGGATTTCAGAGTTTACGGGAAAGGAAAACCTCCAGGCAAGGCACATTCGAAATGGATTGTGTTTTGTCAACACGAAACCGAAAATCTATCCTGGCAAAATTTTTCTGCCAAAAACCGTGTTGCACACTCTACAAACAAAAATTTGCTCTTAGCAATTGTGGATGAAGAAAACGACGTTACTTTCTACGAAGTTTCGTGGATTCAGCCGTAAAGTGGAACAAAAACATCCTTCAAAAGGTTTCATGAATTATGCTATTGAAGAAGCAAAAAATTCTGCTGAAAAAGGCCAATATGCGTTAGGGGCAATAGTTGTAAAAGGCGGAAAAATCATCTCTGTTTCTCATACGAGACTCCACGAAGACCAAGAACCTTCTGCTCACGCAGAAATGAATGCAATAAGAGGTGCTTGTAAGAAAACCGGTTCAAGATACCTTGAAGGAGCTTGGCTCTATACGACTCAAGAGCCATGCCCTATGTGTACAAGTGTTGCTATTTGAGCTAAAATGGAAGGTATTGTATTCGGAGCGTTTGAAGAGGATGCCATAAAATTTGCTAAAAAGAATCCCGATGAGAAAAGCAAGTTTACTTGGAGGCAAATAAAAATTCCTGCTAAGCAAATAATCGAAAAAGGAGAGCCCGAACTTAATCTAGAAGAAGTTTTTATGAGGGAAGAGTGCTTGAAGCTTTACGAGTTAAGCAACTAGCATAAATATTTATAATTGAGCGAGATTTGTTTCTTCTATGCCAACTCAAGACACCAGTGAAGTTAAAGAGAAAATTCTTTCTTATATTCGGGAAAAGGGTCCATTGTTGCCTGTCCAAATAGCACGAGAAATTGGAATTAGTAGCCTTTTTATTTCGGCCTACCTTTCAGAGTTGATTTCTGCTAAAAAGCTTGAAGTTAGCAAAATGAAAGTTGGCAATTCACCGCTTTATTACATTCCGGGCCAAGAAAATTCCTTGGAAAATTTTTCTACACACCTTAAACCCCAAGAGAAAGAGGCAATAGAACAGCTTAAAGAAAAACAAGTTTTGAAAGATTCTGATTTGGAGCCTGCTACAAGAGTTGCTTTGCAAAGTGTCCAGGACTTTGCTATTCCATTTGAACATTCGGGAGAAAAGTATTGGAGATATATGACTATTTCTGAAGAAGATGCCTTGCAAAAGATTCCGGAAGGTCCTAGAGAAGAAACAGTTCAAGAAAAAACAAATACAGAATCCGATACTGAAACAGAAGGCCCAGGGGAAACGCCTCAAGAAGATCCTAAAGAAGAAAATTCTCTCTCTGAAGATGATTCTAGGGAGGCAGAAAAAGCCGAAGGAACGCAATCTTCTGAGCAAGGCACAGAAACTTCGCAGGGCTTTGAAGAACCAAAGTTTGAAAGCCCGTTAAAAACCGATAATGGCGAAGACCGAGAACCAGGAGAAAAAGACTCGGTTTCTGAGAAACGAACTCAAGAAGAAAAGGCAATCCGGGAAAAAAAGGCAAGGAAGAAAACTACTAAAAAATCTGCTTCAAAGAAAAGCTCTTCGGATAAAACAAACAAGTTTTTCAACAAAGTTAAAGAGCATTTGTCCCAGCAAGGAATAGAGATAAATGATATCGTCGGGATTGGCAAAGACGAGTTGATTTTGAAAATTAGTGAAGACGGCGGAGAAAAATTGCTTGTGGCATTTAACAAAAACAAGTTGAATGAGGAGGATTTGGTTAAAGCTTACAAAAAAGCTGCCGATTTTGACATGAAATATACGGTTTTAAGTAAGAACGGGGCATTAAAGAAAGTGGAAAACTTGCTTGAAGCTATTGGAAAAATGGACAGCGTGAAGTCTATGAAATAGCTATGGAAAACGATGAAAACGAAGTTTT
>JBDGRI010000037.1:0-6583 GCA_042218235.1 Candidatus Pacearchaeota archaeon | reverse complement strand
TTGTTGGATGGAAAGCTTTAAAAAATAGTTTTCTGATTAGTTAGTATGGGAAAGATTAAGACTAAAGCAATAAAGAGAACTGCTGAAAGGATGCTCAAGCAAGGTGTAGAATTTACTGAAAACTTTGAGAAAAACAAAAAGATTCTTGGAGACTCAATGCCTAGTAAAAAGATAAGGAACCAAGTTGCTGGCTATCTTGTTAGATTGAAGAAGCAAGAAAGGAAGCAAAGAGAGAATATGGAAGCTTCTGCAGAAGCATAAGCAAATCAACTTTAAAAATAAGTTTTTCTTTCAAATTATATGTTCAAAAAGAGTCTTTATGATAAAAGAGGTCAAATGAAGATTCAGCAAATGGCATTTATGCTAGTTGCTGTGTTCATATTTTTTGTTCTTATCGGGCTGGCATTTTTGGCTGTAAACATGTCGGGCCTTGAAGAGAAAGCTTCTGAGTTGAGGAGAGAAAATGCTAGGTTACTTGTTTCTAGCCTAGCAGATTCACCCGAGTTTTCTTGCGGGAAGGCTTATGATGGATCTAAAAGTTCCTGTGTCGATTTGGACAAAGCAATGGCTTTGAAAGGAATGGAGAATGTTTATTCGGGATTTTGGGACGTTCAAAGCATAGAGATTAGGAGGGTCTATCCATCCAATAGTTCGGAAGAATGTACTTCAACAAATTATCCCGATTGTGGAAAAATAACCGTAGTTTCTGATTCAGGTCAGGAAAAATCGGGAAATTTTACCTCGGTCGGTAGTTATGTAACCTTGTGCAGAAAAGGATTTGACCAAAGTTCTAATGCGGGATTCAACAATTGTGATTTAGGGAGGTTATTTGTAAGTTATCAGAATGTTGGATAGAAATTTAAAGAAAAAGAATGGGCAGGAATCCATGATTGGATTTGGAATAATTATAGTTTTAGTATCTGTTATATTGTTGGTTTTTCTCTGGTTTTCCTCTACACAGCAGGGAGAGCAGAATTTGGACGATTCTGAAATAAATAATTTCTTAACTTCTTACACCCAATATGTTTCCAATTGTAGTTCGGAATTTGGGACCGGAAAAAGGTCGATTAGAGATTTGACTACTAGCTGTAATCCTGAAGACAATGAGGCAAATGCTTGTGGTTCGATGAATGTCTGCCAGAAGCTCAATTCGACTTCTAAGAAGTTGTTGAACGAGTCTTGGCAAGTTGGACCTAACAGGCCTCAGAGAGGCTACGAGTTGATTATAACTAGGTCTGAAGAAGATTCTGATGCAGCTCCTGAGAAAATAACGAACATAACTGCAGGAAATTTGAGCAGTTCTACCTATAGAGGAGCTAGTAGGAGCTTCAGCCAAAGTGGCTATGAATACGATGTTGTTATGAGAGTTTATTCTTAAAGCTTTAGCTCTATATTCACTGTGTCAACTACAACTTCGGGCTTGTGTCGTGTTTTGTTCTTTGTTTTTTCTTCTACTAGTTCCACGAAGCCAAACCTTTCCAATAGCTTTATATCGTCTACTACAGACTTAAAGCCCCTGTCCAGAATTTTTGCTAACTCGTAAAGAGATTTTGGTTTTTGGTTTTTTATAGCATCTATCATTCTGGCTTTTTCATTGCTTAACAGCTTTCTGAGTGCTGAAAGGCCTGAAAAATCGTAGTCCGACTTGCTGATTTTAGTATCTTTTGTAATACTAAAAGTTCCTTTCGATTCCTTTATTGTTACTTCTCTTGTTCTTTTTGCCATCTATGGAAACGCTGTTTCCCTACGATCGTCCGTTTTCTGGCCGCCAATCCACCGCCAAAGTAAAACCTTGTTGGATGGAAAAACCATATCCTGAAGGTCGTCCTTTTTCTAAACTCGGATTGACATCGTAGTTGGGTGCTTTTTTACCTCCTTTTTATCTTTTGTAAACTCTCCCTCTTTTATAAATTACTCTTGGTTTTATGTAATTTATTTAACTTCATAATCCTAATTCTCTTTTGAGTTCTTTGTTAGAAGCAAGGTTTTCTTCAGGTCCTTTTCTTGCCTTTTCCAACTCTTTTTTTGTTTCCTCACTAACTACTCCCTCTGCTTCTATAGTTCTCTATATTCTTTAAACCTTAAATAAATTTTGATTAGATTGGTTTTACCTCGAGGCCGTTTATTTTGGAAAAATGTTTTTCGTTTTTTGTTATGAGCTTTTCATTGTTTTTTATTGCTATCGAAGCTATTAGTACGTCCGTTAGCCCTATCTTTTCTCCTCTTTTTGATAAATCTACTTCGATTTCCCCTGCTGTTTTGGCGCTTTCTCTGTCTAGAGTAAGGGCGGTTAGAGAATCTATGAACTCGTTAATCTTCTTTTCTTCAGATTTTGATGCATGTTTTGACCCTATGCCTTTGATAAGTTCTGTTATTACGGGAGACGGAACATTTATTTCCTCATCTCTATTCTCTAATTCTTCCAAAGTTTCCCTGCCGCTTCCTTTGTTAAGGAAATCAATTATGAAAGAAGTATCTAAACATGCCATTATTTAGAGAATTCTTTTTCAAGCCATTTGTTCTTTTGTTCATGAAGCTTTTCTTGTTTCTTCCTGTGTTCTTTGATCTCTTCTTTCATATTTCCGGCGGATTCATCGGATAAAACCCCTGCAAATTGGCTTAGAGACTTTTTATTTGTCAGGCGATTTATTGCTTTTGAAAAGCTTTCATTTTCTTTCTTTAGTCTCGCGAGCCTTCTGTAGGCCTCCTCTGTTAGTGAAATGTTCTTTGTTGCCATACCCACACATACACACACTTATTTATATTGTTTTTGGAAAATTATGCTGAAATCCCTTCTTTTTCAATCATATATGGGAGAAAGGCTTTCTTGCCTTTTTTGTATTCTTCCGGAGTATAGCAAATTGCTTCTATAGGACTGTCCGGGAGTATTTCCCTTATTGCTGGCTTTACTATCTTCTGCCTTTCACCAAAAGAGATATCTTCGAAATCCGGCGAAATTATTGCTAAATCATAATCGGACCCTTCTGTATAATCTCCTCTAGCCCGAGACCCAAATAAAAAAACTTTCTCTACACATATCCTTTCCGATAGTTTGTCTTTTATTTTTTCTAAAATTGCTTTCTTATCCATCGATGGAAAAACGCCTTTTTCCCTACGATCGTCCTTTTTCTTTCCGCCCTCCTCGGCCATAGAAGTTGCCTCCAAAGAATTTTCATGAAGTCTCTCTATATCATCCCTATTTAATTCTACTTCTTATACATCGGGATACCTTGTCCTGAAATAATAAGGAGATACAGAGTCGGCTTTGCTTATTATCTCTTTTGGGGCTGAAACCTTTTTAGCAAGAAGGAAACAATCATGAGTTTTTGAAAGGCCTTGTTCCTATGCAACATCAGCGCTTTTAATCCTTTTTCTATTGCCTGTCGGTATAAAAATGCAGCGTATTCAAATTTTTCATGGTTTTTGTTAAATTCGGCGGTATCAAAGTCCTGCTCCGCTTTTTTGAACTACCTTTCAGCTTCACTCATATTTTTTTTAAATATTTTTTATTTATAGTCTTTTCCTATTTGTCCTAAACAGGGACTTTTTGCCTTTTTCGAAAGGAAATTTAAAGTTTTCCCGTTGACAAAAATGCCTCTTATGTTATTTTACTGAAATTGGAGTTCAACAAAAACCTTACTAAAAAAGAAGTTTTAGTTAATTGGTGCGAATTAAGAAACAAATTTTAAATAACTGGTTTTATTTGGTTTTGTATGGAAAGCGAAACCGAATTGAAAAACCTGAGAGAGGATGTAGAGCAACTAAAAAGGCATGTGGAAGAGCTGGTTTCTCTGATGGATGTAGAGCCCGAAGTTAGGCCTGAATACGCGGACAAATTAAAAAAAATTGAGGAACAAGGGAAATTCAAAAAATTTAGTTGTTTAGAAGGGTAGGAAAAGAGTCTAGAAAATGAGGAAGATTGATTTTGAAGAAAGTCTCGACAAATACATAAGAAAACTGAAGAAGAAAGATAAAAAGAGATTCGAGATAGTATATAAGAAAGTGAAAGAAATCGCTAAAAGTCCTGATATAGAACATTAAAAAAATTTACGCTCGCCTTTAAACGAATTCAAAAGGGTCCATATTGACAGAAGTTTTGTTTTAGTTTTTAAGTATTATAAGTCGGAAGAAAAGATCATCTTTTACGATCTTGATCATCATGGTAAAATTTATTCTAAGAAGTACAGATAGGCAAATTCGAGGTTTTTCCCGTCGACAAAAATGCCTGTTATGTTATTTTCAAATATATATTATTTTCGTTTATATTTTTGGAAAACCAACATATTACAAAAATGACATATGCCATTATAAAAAGTTTTCGGCAGATTTTTGTAGAAATTTGGCTAAATTATTTTACAGACAACAGTGACAACAAAAGATTTTTAAATAAAACCTCTAAAAAAGCGTTTTTTTCGAGGGCAAACCGAAAATAGGAGGCAAAGTTTTAAAAAAGAAACCGGATTATTTTCAGTACGCCTTTCGAGGCAAGTAATACATGATGAATTCCATAGGAATGTTTGAAACCAGAAAGGTGAAAGGAGGTAAAAGATACGACAAATGAAAACTAATTTTAAGAAAATAACTGCTGTTGCTGCTAGCTTTTTAGTTGCTGGCTTGACACTAGGTACTGCAAGTGCTGCTCAATTCCCTAAACCATTCAAACAAAACGGTAGCGTAGATGCAGCAATTGTATACGGTAGTAATGCAGCTGCAACTGACCAAACAGCAGCCGGAAACATACAAAGTGATTTAGACCTTCCTTCCACTACAAACACCACCATAGGAGGTTCTAGTGTGGACTTGTACAGGCAAAGCTCTAGACTTTATCTTGGAGACCAATTGAACAAGGAAAAAAGTTCTGCTTTAGATAGTGATGATCTGCCTGAAGTTCTTGCAGATGCAACCTTCTCTGGAGCAGAAGCTGGTTCTTCGTCTTCAAATGGCGTCGACTATAGCCAAGAAGTTAGAATAGGCGACGACCCTAAATTGGGTTATAGAAAACAACCAACAGACGAAGAAGATCCTGTAGTAGGGTGGAATGTGTCGGAAGATTCCGATAATGCAAACAACTATACATTTAGTTATACCCTTGATTTTGATAGCTCGGTAAACTTTACAGCTCAAGAATCTGTAGGAGAGATTATGCAAATTCAAGGGAAAGAATATGCAGTAAGTGCTGATACGGGACCTAATGAGTTGTACCTGACTGAATCTGCAGAAGAACTCAACCTTGAATACGGTCCAGACAGTTCTGGAAGCCGTGAGATGGAAGTCACTATTGATGGAAAGTCCTACACGGTAAGACTTGATAGTGCAACTTCTAATAGTGCAAGAGTTACGGTGACTGGTCCTGACGGGTCAAGTGACTCTGAATCCATTGATGAAGACAATACAAAAGACATTGGTGGACTTACTGTTACCCCTACATACACAAGTTCCGATGATGTAGGAAATGTAGTAAGTGCTACTTTAGTTGTTTCTGGAGAAAAAGGCCAAATAAGGCTTGCAAACAACAATAGTGTAGAAGTAGGCACTGATGAAAGCACTGTTGATGGTACATATGTACAAGTTAATGGTGGATCTGGAAACTTCAACAACACTGATTCCATAACAGTTTACTCAAGTGGAATGAATGACGACAAAGATGCCATAACGAAAGACAATCCGTTCACAGACCCAGCTTTCGGAAACTTAAATGTTGCTCTAGAAAGCTTTAGTTCTGGAACGAAAATGGATTCTGAAGGCAGAGAAACTTTCTCCATCCAGAACAACGATGACGAAACTGCTACCATAGACTTTACTTCACATGAAGGAAACCAAGTATCTATGGAGTGGTATAGCGATGGATCAAACATAAATGGAAATGGTACCCTTATGAAAGAAGGAAACCAAATCCATGTTGTTGAAAATGCCACCGTTGAAACTGACGAATACGTTGTGCTAAGTAACGAAGAATCCGGTAGTGGAGCAATCTTGGAACTTACAGATGTTTCAGAAGATGACAGTAATCCTTCGGAGGACACAGTTTCCTTCAAGAATGTCCTTACAGGAAATACATTTGATGCAGAAATCAAAGATGGAAGTGCAAACACTGCTGAGATAACACAATTCGTTGACACATACGACCTTACTTACAATGAAAGTAATGGCGGAAGTGTAAACATCGACTATACTGGATCAGGAAAAGTAGTCTTCCCTTCAATAGAAACTTCTGAAGGAGCTAGACTAGCTTTCACTGAACCAAAGGAATTCAAATCCAATGTTACTAGCACAGTTAATCTGCCTAACGGAGATGAGGACTACATAGAATTGAAAACATCAGATGTTCCTAACTCAACAGGAGTCGCTAACAGTGATTTATTTGGTGGAGGATCTAATTCTGCAAATAGTTGGAGATACAATGTAACAAATACCACCGATAGCAACGAGTCTTACTCCGTAAAATTGGCTAGACCTGATGGTACTGCAATCGACAATGCCGCAGTTCATCTAATTGAAGAAGAAAGCGATGCAAGTGAATATGGATCCGTTGTTGTTGAAATGGGTACTGCAAGTAGTGAAGTACAAGTGGAAAACACTCACT
>JBDGRI010000036.1:0-54512 GCA_042218235.1 Candidatus Pacearchaeota archaeon | reverse complement strand
TAGAGTTAAGTGGGTTATGAAGGAACTAATAGTATAGATAAGAATAACTTTAACGATATGAATCATGGTACTTTAAACTATAATTCTCTTCCCAATTAATAGTGTAACACAAAAACCCGTGTACTTAGTTATAACCCTCCCATGTAAGCACCGACTACTAATACTTAGCATATAAACGTTTAATAATAATACTTTTCCTCTTAAAAATATGGGTAAGATGAATAATAAACCCAATAAGTGAAGTAAGAAATAGAGAAGCTTAAATAATAGTATAGAAAAGATTCTTCTAAAGGCTCATTGTATTTTAAATAGTATTAATAAAATTATGATGAAAAGAACTTTTATTAGCAAAGCAAAAATCACTAGTAATAAGGTTTCATTGATTAGAAGTGTTAAACTCAACAGTTACCACATAATGAAGCTAACAGTACTTAAAATATTCAGCAATATGAAACTACTTTTTAAGATTCAGATAAATCTTCTAATCAATCATCACAGCATCCATCCCATAATAATGAAAAAAGCTAGTTTAGCAGCTAAGTATCTCATCCCCCATAACAAAACAGTTATTATAACCAAAATTATGAGTAAGAGGGAGAAGCACAAGCTTAACAAGATTAACAGTAGTTGGATAATATCTAAGTTAAAATGTTAGATTTTTCTATGTAATAAGAAAAGTCGATTTAAGAGAAACAACAGTAAGCTTTGGACTAATAAGAAAATAAATAGATAAAATAGTAAATAAGTGATAACTTAAAATACGAAAGTACTTAATAGTAATCGTAAGAAGTGAAGCCTTAACAGTCGCAGCAGCAACAGCAAGAAGAAGAAAAAAGAAGAATAAAAAGAGAGGTTAAAAAGGAAGAGGAAGGAAAAGAAAAAAATCAGGAAAAAAGCCTAAAAAAGCTCAAAAAAATAAAGCCTGGTTATAGTTAATTTAATAAATGTCTTTTCTCTATAGTAAATATGGAAAGAAAATACACCTCCGAAATTTCCGAAGGTGAAGAAGTCCGACTTATGGGCTGGGCTTTTGAGATTAGAGCATTATCAAAAATGGCATTTATTCTTTTAAGAGATGCCTCAGGAATGGTTCAATGTGTCATTAAAGACCAAGAAAATCTTGGAAAAATCGCTGAACTTAATCTTGAATCAGTCATCGAAGTAAAAGGAAAAGCAAACAAGTCCGAAATAAAGGCCGAACATGCAAGAAAGGACATTGAAATCGAGGTTTCAGAATTAAATGTCCTAAACAAATCTGATCCTTTGCCAATTCATGTTAATGAAAAGACAACTAGTACAGAACTCAACAATCGGATTGACAACCGTTTCCTTGACGTTAGAAAACCAAAAGTCCAAGCAATTTTCAAAATACAATCTACAATCATTAATGCTTTCAGAGAATACTTCTATGAAAACGGATTTACAGAAATACAGCCTCCAGGAATAATTTCAACATCTACAGAAGGAGGAACGGACTTATTCGAAATAAAATATTTCGAAAAAAATGCCTATCTAGCACAATCTCCACAACTTTACAAGCAACTAATGGCAATTTCTCTGGAAAAAGTTTTCTCAACAAGGGCTGTCTGGAGAGCTGAAAAACACGATACTGGCAGACATATAAACGAAATAAAGCAAATGGATATGGAGGCAAGTTTTGTTGACGACTTTGGGGCTATGAGGTACCTAGCAGAAGCAGTTCAGCACATAGCCAAAAAAGTTAACGAGCATTGTCAGCAGGAAATTAAGGCTTTAGGAGCGGAATTAAAGGTTCCGGATGTAAAATACTTAACTTACAAAGAAACAATAGATTTGCTTAATGAACACGGACTAGAAATAAGCGAAGGCAAGGACTTAGAACCAGAAGCTGAGAGAAAAATAAATGAAATTTACCCCGATACAATAGTTTTTGTTTATGAGTGGCCTTTGGATGTAAGGCCTTTCTACATTTGGCCAAAAGATGACAAGGTTTCTGCCGGATTCGATGCAATTTATGGAGGAATTGAAATAAGTTCGGGGGGACAGAGAATTCACAAGCCAGAAATTCTTACAGAAAGAGTAAAATCAAAAGAACTCGACCCAAAAAACCTTCAATGGTACATAGATGCCTTCAAGTACGGCGCCCCTTACCATTCAGGTTGGAGCATTGGACTAGAAAGAATGACTCAAACTTTCTTGAACTTAGACAATATTCGTGAAGCCACCTTATTCCCTCGTGACAGGAAGAGGTTGAGTCCTTAGTTGTAATTTTATAATTTAAACAATCGAAACATTTTTAATCCTCTTGTTTTAGTTTTATTGATGGCCAGCAAAACTCCAGAAAACGATTTAAGTTTTGAATAAGCAGTTAGGTTACTTAGTAATGCCAAAAAAAGGCCGTTAAGCACAGACGTTTTCTATGATTTTACAAACAGTTTTAGCAAATTTTTTAAGGAAGATTTTGAGATGTCTAAAAATATCATGGAGAGATACGATCCTGTTCATGAACGCTGGAAGGTAATCGAACTTGGAAAAATAAAAAATGAAATCTTTCAAAAAGTTTGTAATCTATCCGATTGGGAGTACGGCGAGAGAGTCCATAGATTGCATGGATATAGAGACGAGATTTCAGAAAGATTTAATGTGTTAGATAAAAATGGCGATAAAAGCAGACATATAGGGTGTCAAATAGAGAGTACAATCGATAAAATCGATGGAGGTTTTCAGTTTTATAAATATATGAAGAAGTTCAACAATCAAATAGTTCTCGATTTAGGCGCAGGAATGGATCCTATAAACAATTACCATGTTCTAAGCAATTTTGGAATTAGAGGATATATCGCTGTAGAGCCATTTCATTACGAGTCTTGTAGAGATACGTTAGAGAGTTTTCTAAATGAAAATTCTGGCAAAGGAAGACTCCCTCCTGCAAAAGTTTTAGAGAACGATGCCAAGTCCGCTTTAGAAGGCCTTCCATATAATTCTGCCAGTTTTATTTCAACAGGCCTAGATGATTGTATCAAATCAAGAGATTATTTGGAGGAGTGTTCCAAGTTAATCTACAAAAAACTTAATCCAGACGGAGTTTTTGCATTACATCATTCTGCAGAACTTTTTGGGTCAACTATGCGCGAACCTGATTCTAGAGAAAGAAATGGTTTGTATTTAGAAGATGTTGGGGAGAGATTGTGTTCAATGGATCTTAATGGAACAGCATTCATATCAAAGACCAATTAATTTAGTTTAAAAAATCATTTTCCATAAACAATTACCGCACTATTGCCCGTGCCATTTGCATTCCAAGCGTCTATAAAAGTAGATTTCGGCACTTTTTTGTTTGCTTTGGGGTTTTTCGGTCCTGATTCGTGGTAGAAAACATTTTGATTATCAAAACCGGTAACAACAACTAGATGGCCTTGGTACTGGCTTTCCTTTCCCACAATTTTATTGTGGTCAATTAACAACAATGGAACGTGTCCTTGTTCAATATGATATTCTATCTCATCGAAAGACAATTTTCTTTTTTCAAAAATATCATAATTCAATAGCTTTTTAACCGATTCTATTAGAGCAGGGATGTCTCCGAACTTAATGATTTTTTCCGAATCTTTACCAAAATTTCTTCGTATAAACGGTTCTCCCTCCAGAAATGGCTCTAAGTCTGACTTGGCGTAATACTTGACTTTCAACCCTAAATCATAAAGAGCGGTAACCACCTGGAATATCCAGGTCCATAATTCGCTTTTTCTGCCTGTGAGTTTATCTAATTCCTCCAAAGAAAAATCTCTGTCCAGAAAGTGTTTTAAGACGGATTTCATGGCAACCTGCATACATTGACTTCCGTCTCCCCTGTTTTCGTAAAATGGGACCGATAGATTCATAAATTAGTGCGCCTATAATTTTTTATAAAATTTTCTTAATCCAAAGACCAATTAATTTATTAAACTCCTTAATTTCTTAACAAGTATGGCAAAAGACAATTTCGTTTGGATTCAGGAAGCTATGGACAAAGCCGAAAAATCCTCCGAGGAAGGTTTGGAGGTTTCTGTTCGTGGATGGGTTTATCGTGAAAGAGGAAGCAACAAGAACAAGTTCATTGTCTTGAGAGATTCTTCGAACACTATCCAGTGTGTTTTGAAAAGAGAAAACTTGGAATCCAAATGGGAAGAAATAGACAAAATTCGAATGGAAAGTTCGGTGGAAATACACGGAACAATAAAACAGGATTCTCGGGCCCCCACGGATTATGAAATCCAAGTTAGTGACATAAACATTGTAGGATTTTCCGAAGATTTCCCTATAAACGAAGATTTGAATGAACAGCAACTAGGAGATAGAAGGCACTTGTGGTTGCGTTCAAGGAAAATGACTTCCGCTTTAAAGGTTCGTTCTACTGTCCTGTTTGCCTTACATGAATACATAAGAAGCCAGGATTTTGTGGAAGTCGAGGCTCCTTCACTAACAGGCTCAACCAGCGAGGGAGGATCTGAAACTTTTGAAGTAAAATATTTTGACAAGAAAGCAGCCTTAACACAATCATGGCAGTTTTATGCTGAAAACATTATCAATGCTATAGAAAGGGCCTATGCAATGGCACCCTCATTTAGAGCAGAAAAATCAAAAACTCCTTGGCACGTTACAGAGTTCTGGCATTTTGAAGTCGAGGCTGCTTGGGCAAATTTAAACGATATAATAGAATGGGCAGAAGGATGCATAAAACACGTTTGCGAAAAAGTTTTGAAGGAAAACAAAAAAGACCTTGAAAACCTTGGAGCAGATACAGAAAAACTAGAAAGAGTAAAAAACAAATTCAAAGTAGTTACATACGATGAAGCAATAAAGGTTTTACAAGAACAGGGACACAGTATTGAATATGGCCAAGACTTTGGTTCTCACGAAGAAAGAGGATTAGCAGAGCATTACGACAAGAATTTTGTTTTTGTAACAAATTATCCCTTAGAGATTCTAAAGTTCTATCACGGTGAAGATTCAGAAAAACCTGGAACAAGTACCAATTTCAATCTATTGGCACCTAAAATTGGGGAGGTTGTCGACGGGTCTCGAAGAGAAATGGATTTGGAAAGAATAAGACAAAGGCTTGAAAAAGAAGAGATCGATTTAGGAAAATCTGATTGGTATCTGGATTCTAGAAGGTATGGAAGTGTGCCTCATGCCGGATTTGGAATGGGGGTTGAAAGGTTTGTTGCATGGATTTGCGATTTAGATACAATAAAGGACGCGATTGCTTTTCCAAGAACTCCGACGAGATTAAACCCGTAAACAAAAGTTTTATATAGAAAATTTTTTCTAATAATTTATGGAAATCAAAAGCGAGGTTTTTGAAAATCACGAAAACATGCCTTCTAAGCATACTTGCGATGAAGAAAACATTAGCCCTCCATTAAAAATTCTCTCTGCTCCCGAAGACACGAAAAGTTTCGTTCTAATTTGCGAAGATCCTGATTTGCCCAAGGAAGTAATAGAAAGCATGGGAATAAACGTTTTCGACCATTGGGTAAGCTTTAACATTCTTTCCGAAAAAACAGAAATTGCCGAAGGCGAAGAGCCAGGAATTCGTGGAAAAAATTCTGCAGGAGCTAAAGGCTATGCTGGACCATGTCCTCCAAAAGAATACGAGCCTACAAAGCATAGATACATTTTCAAAGTTTATGCATTGGACACCAAATTGGATTTGGAAGAAGGATCATCCAAGGATGAAGTTAAAGAAGCAATGAAAGGTCACATTCTTGACAGTGCAGAGCTGGTAGGAAAGTATGAAAAACAATAAAATGGAAATAGCAAGTAGTTCTTTTTACCCATATCAATACCTTCTATCACGGCATACTTGCGAGGGCGAAAATGTAAACCCGTATCTCAAAGTTTATTCTCTTCCCGAAAACACCGAAAGTATTGTTTTAATCATTAAAAACCGAAAATTTGGTTTTATTCATTGGGCAGTTTTTGATATTGTTCCGACGGGAGATAGTTTAGAAATTTATGAGGATGAAATTCCAATAGGCATACAAGCAAAAAATGATTCTGGCCACAATTATTACGAAGGCCCTTGCCCTTCCCATGGAGAACAAGAATATTCTTTCAAAGTTTATGCTTTAGATAAATTGCTTGGACTTGATGAAACTTCTAAAGCCGATGATTTAGAAAAAGAAATGAAGGGCCATATAATCGATGAAGTCGAAATAATTGGAAAGTACACAAAGCAATATTGACCATTGAATGCATTTTCCCTCGGGAAGAACAGAATTAATCTTTTTACATGCGAAAAACAAAAGCATCTAATCCGAAGAGAGATAGAAAAATTAATAAATTAAAACATATATTTTATAGTAGTTAATACTAAATAAAAGGAGGTGAAAATGGCACAAGTTATCAAAAAAGGTGGTAAGAAGGAAACTTTTAGTCCTTCGAAACTCCATAAGTCTGTAGACAGGGCTGCCAAAGACGCAAGGCTTTCCGATAAGAAAAGGAAAGAGCTTAAAGATGAAGTGGCTAAGCCAGTTGCGGAACAACAAAAACAAAAAAGTTCTGTAAGGTCTTCAGACATAAAAAGGTCTGTCGTGGGCCGATTGGAGAGGAAGTCTAAAGGTGCCGCAAAAGCTTGGAAGAGCCACGAAAAGAAGAAAGCACAAACGTCTTCTAAGAAGTCTGCACCTTCCAAAAAGAAGACAGCTAAGAAAGCTTCTTCAAGGAAGGCAACGACAAGAAAGACTACTAGAAAGACAGCTAAGAAAGCTTCTTCTAAAAAGGCTTCTACAAGAAAAACTGCTTCTAAAAAGAAGACAGTTACAAGAAAGACTTCAAAGAAGACAGCCAAGAAAGCAACTTCTAAGAAGTCTACAGGCAAAAAGAGTTCTGCCACTAAGAAGAAGCGTAGAAGGTAACCTCTAATTTATTTTTATTTTTTATTTTCTCTTTTTCTATAAATTTTAAAAAATCTCGAAAGTATGTATTTTTATGGAATCAAAAAAAATTTGCGACAACATCTACGAAATTCCTCGGGAAGGAAGCATGAATGTTCCCGGACGAGTCTATGCCTCAGAAGAAATTTTTTCGGCAATTCAGGAAGACAAGACTTTAACGCAGGCAAGAAATGTGGCTTGTTTGCCCGGAATAATAAGTCACTCGATAACTCTCCCTGATTCCCATCAAGGATATGGGTTTCCAATTGGAGGAGTCGCGGCATTCGACAAAGAAGAAGGAGTAATCTCTCCTGGCGGAGTAGGTTACGACATAAACTGCAGTGTTAGGCTTCTAAAAACAAATTTAAACAAAAAGGATGTTTTGGGAAACCAAAATGAAATTATGAACAACCTCGACGAAAAAATCCCTTCAGGAGTTGGAAGAGGAAGTCCTTTCAGCCTTTCGAAAAAACAGTTTAACGAAGTTTTAGAAAAAGGGGCCGAATGGCTTGTAGAAAAAGGTTATGGAAGAAATGAAGACCTGTTAAAAACTGAAGAAGAAGGTTGTATTGGCGGAGCCGACGTAAGCAAAGTTTCAGAAAGAGCAGTAAAAAGAGGAATTGGCCAATTGGGCACTATCGGTTCCGGAAATCACTTTGTGGATGTTTTGTTTGTAGACGAAACTTTTGATAAGAAAACTGCAGAAACTTTCGGGCTCTCTGAAGACCAAGTGGTAATTTTAATTCATTGTGGTTCCAGGGGACTAGGCCACCAAATAGCCTCGGACTATATGAAAGCAATGGAACAAGAATACGGTTTCGATAACCTTCCTGATAGAGAATTAATTTGCGCTCCAATCAAGAGCCAACTTGGAAAAGAGTATTACGGAGCAATGTGTTGCGCAGTAAACTTTGCGTTCGCCAACAAACAACTAATTACACACTGGATTAGAAGCGAAATGCAAAAAATCTTTTCTGGCATCAAAGTAGGTGTCGTTTATGATGTTTCACACAACATAGCAAAATTTGAAAAACACTTGGTGAACGGAGAAGAAAGAACTGTTTGTGTACATAGAAAAGGTGCTACTAGGAGCTTTGGCCCTGGTAGAGACGAAATTCCAGAGGTATATAGACACACAGGACAGCCGGTTTTGATTCCGGGATCCATGGGAACTCCTTCATATGTAATGGTGGGAAGCGAAAAATCAGATGAATTAACTTTTGGAAGTAGCGTTCACGGAGCTGGAAGAGTCATGAGCCGTTCCAAGGCAATGAAAAACATCAAAGGCGAAGACACAAAAGACACTCTACAGCATGACAATATTGAAGTAAAATCGCGAAGCATGAAAGCAATTTCTCAAGAATCTCCCCAAGTTTACAAAAACATTGAAGAAGTCGTAAGTGTAGTTCATGATTTAGATATAAGTAAAAAAGTCGCCAGGCTAAAGCCCCTTATAGTTATAATTGGTTAACAGAAAACAATTTAAAGAACTGACCTTTTTTAGAAAGATGACAAAAGATAACAATTCTTGGACGGAAACAGTAGAAGAAACTCAAATTCCTGAAGAAAAAAGGGTTTCAAACAAAAAAAGAAAGGTTTCCATTGTTAACGTAATCGTTTTAATATTGCTATTAATTTTAGGAATCATCTTTTTCACCTACTTTTTGAGTGATTCGAAGCAGATAGGGAAATGCCAAACCCAAGATCAATGCGGAAGATATAATGTATTCTATTTCAAGGGAGACGGATACATCTGTGCAAATAATGAAAAAATGAATCAAAGCTCTTTGAAAGAAAGGGTATTGACTTTCAAATACGCATCTTCCTACGCTGTTGAAAAAGAGCCTTCGGGATGTTCTTGCACTCAGAGTAGATGCCAAATAGAAGAATAAATTAAGAAACTTTTTATAATCCTGTTTTTATTTTTGTCATAGGAGGAAAAAAGATGGTGAAAAAGAAATTACTAGCATTTTTATTTTTGGCAATAGCTATTTTATCTCTAGTACATTCGCAACCGCTTATAGGCGATTCAAATGATGGGAATGGGGGCCAAAGTAGCGGTCCTTTCGGAGATCCAAATCACTCAATAGAAACTTCTTATGCTACGGGAGCAAATTTGGATGGATGGATTAATGCAAGCTTTGAAAATCATGATGCGGGAACCAAACTTACTGATTCCGAAGGAAATTCAATAAATCTCCTGCAATTTGTCCAATCAGATTCTAGACACGAATTTTCTTGTGCTCCTGAAAGTTGCGAACCATTTTATTCTGCTTCAGACCCAGAACAAACAAAATCTCTTTCTTTCTCAAAGGGTGAAGAAAAAGAGATAGGATTCAAACTAGACTCAAATATAGACGAAATAAACAACTTCTCTTTAAAGGTCAAAAATCCCAACAGCGGACCTTCCTGCACCAATCAAGTCAAAATTGACATTTTAGATGACAATTCTGTAGAGACCGGAAATACAAAGAGGTCTTCCCGTAAATGTGTTTCTCAAGGAAAAGGAAAGACTTACGGATGTTTTAATAAATCAAATCAGGACTTTAGAGAGGTTGAAATGAGTACAAATGATGCTTATTGCCAGGGAATTTATCTGCCAGAGGCCCCAGGTTTCGAATTAGGCGCGCAAGTAAAGAATAAATCAGGAAAGCTTAACATTACAATGGAGATTTATACTAAAAACGGAAACATAATTGATGAACAGGGAGCAAAATGTACTTTAAACAACAGTGATATCAAAAAAAGTTGGAACGAAGTTGGATGTAATATTGCCTATCTTGTAACAGAAAGATCGAAGTACTATGTTTGTGCTAGAGCCGAGGAAGGAAGTGGGAATTATAATTTGAAACTCTCTACAGGACAAAATTCTTGCGGTTTTCCAGGAACACCGCCATCAAATGAAAAAGCCAAGTATTCTATTTATGCTCACCCATACAAGTTTGGCTCTATAGGCACCTTGAATACCGGAAACCAAATTTCGGCTGGCGGAAAAGTATCTACAAAAATTGAAGATTTTCTTCTGAAAAAAAACGGGGATCTAAATTGTACAAATGGATGTGTTGTTCCTATCGGAATCAAATCAGGAGTAAAACAAACTCTGGACATAGGTGGAAAAATGGAATATGATTCGGATTTGGGAACATTAAGTAATACTGATATTTACAACTTATCAAAAAGCATGCCAACAATAAATTCTTCTTACCAAAAATTTTATCTTGATAACGCAAACTTCTCTCTGCCCACAAAAACAGGAGAATATAATTACGCTCTTAATTTAGGAAATATGAAGGTTTTTGAAAAAAATCTTAGTATCGATAGTGGACCTAAAGTCTATTCCGTAAATCCTACACAAACAGCTGTAGGGCTTCCAACAACTTTTACCGTTAGCTACGGTGGAAAAAATGTTTCGGAGTTTAGGTGGAAATTAGGAAATTTAAGCGAGCAAACAACTAAAGATAACTCATTAGAAAAAACATTTAACGAAAAGAGAAATTTGACCCTTATTTTAACAGCAAAGGGAACGGAAGGAAGATCAACAACAAAAATCTTTGATATAAATGTCGGACCAGCTTCAAAAGTTTTAAGTAACCAAACCTCAAAGAAAAAAGATTCCCTAAAAAATTTAAAAAGCCAAATTTCCCAATTCGGTCCTTACTCTTCGACCGCAATAAGAAAAACATTAAACATTTCAAGGTTTGAGACGGAAATTTCCGAAATTCAAGGCTCTGTAAGCTTCGGTTCTGACAATGTAAGTGATCAAAAACTTCTACAGAGAATCTTGTCTTTAAACATTCCGGAATCTGTAAGTCAAAAGTCTAAAGCCAATTCAGTTACTCTGGTTCAGGAAAAAAACCAGGTAAGTGTCGATTCCGCTAAGGTTGCTTCAGGAAATGTTTCATTAAATTCTACTCTTTTAGACGAGTATAAGCACGCAATCCAAAAATGGGCTCTCAAAAATGCCGAGGTGTCAGTTTCAGGGGGTAGTTTTTCAGCCGACTATGGTTCGGGAGAACAACCACTAGCTACAGCTTATACTTTAGATGTCAAAGGACCTAACGAAAAATACTATATTTTCTTAAGCAAATCAAGAGACTGGAAATTGAACCAACCTTCCGGTTGGAGCGAAACCTCGGGACATTACTACAAAGAAGCTTCTGGAGAAGAGAGTGTAAGCTTTTATTCTGAAGGGCATTCCAGTTTTGAGGATTTGCCTTATTTTGTCTCCCCGGATATAAGCTCTTTAAATGTAGTAGATACTTCTGAAGGAACGCCTGAGGAAGCAGGAGAAGATTTTAACTGGACGCTTTACGGGATAATTGCCTTTGGAATACTGGTTTTAGCTGGAGTTGCCTACTACTTCTTGAAAAAGTGGTACGACAAAAGATATGAAGACTACCTTTTCCCAGATAAAAACAAGCTTTACAATTTGGTGATTTACATACAAAAATCCAAAAAACAAGGAAAATCTGATTCAGAAATAAAGCAAGCCCTAAACTCACACTGGAGCAACGAACAAATAAACTACTTACTTAAAAAATTCAAAGGTAAAGAAGTCACTCTTCCTTCTTTCGGCCTTATTTCGACAGGAGATTCAAAAACTAAAAAACCAAAAAAGAGACTTCCAAAGAAAAAGAAAAGGCCTATAAGAAAAAGGCCTCCTCTTAAGAAAGCTCCTAAAAAGAAATTTCCAAGAAAGAGATAAATTTAATTACACAAACTTTAATAAACCCTGATAACAAAAACCGAATATGGTATTTGGAGCAGTAAAGAATTTTTTCAAAGGGGCTTTCAAGAAAATTTTCAAAGGAAGAAAAGAGATTAAACTAGGTTTCTATGGCCCCCCAAACGCCGGAAAAACGAGCATTGCAAATAGAATTTGTAAAGATTTTACTGGAGAGGATATGGGATCTACAAGCAAGGTTCCTCACGAAACCCGTAATGTCCAATTTAAAGAAAAAGTCGAAATTAACTATAAAGGAAAGAAACTAAGTTTCAAGTTGGTGGATACCCCCGGAATTGCTACAAAAATTGATTACGAAGATTTCTTGAAATATAACATGAAGAAGAAGGAAGCTAAGCAAAGGGCTAAGACTGCCACTGAAGGGGTAGTAGAAAGCATAAAATGGCTGGATGACATGGATTTAGTGGTTGTTGTATTAGACGGAACAAAAAACCCCTACAATCAAGTTAATGCTACCATTATAGGAAATTTAATGGCAAGAAAAATTCCTGTTTTAATTGTTGCGAACAAAATTGACCTAAGAAAAGCAGATATCAAAAAAGTAGAAACCGCTTTCCCAGAATATGAAGTAGTTGGTGTAAGTGCAAAATACGGAAAAAACATCGAAGAATTTTATGAATCTTTAATAAATCTTTCAAAAAAGGTTTAGGCAAAAGAGGTAAAAATGGCTAAGAAAAATAACAACTCCAAAAAGTTGAAAGGATTTTCCATCCAATTTCTTCCTTATAGAGAAATAAGAAATTTGAATAGTAATGACAGAATAAAGAAAATTTTGGATTTTGTTTTAGGGAACAACATTTTAGTTCTACAAGGCAGGTTAAAGCCTTCAGAAGAAACCCGTTTAATTGAAGACACAATGGCAATGGTGGGCCATGTTAAAGACTTTAAAGGCGTCGAATTAGCAGTAATTTCGGGCGAAGATGAAAGCGAAAAGAAAGGTCCTCTACAAAGAATTAAGACAAAACTCGCTAACGCCTTGTATCAAGGAGATGTCGGAGCAATGACAATTATCGGTCCTGCACACATAGTAAAAGACATAAAGAGAAATCCTCAAAAAATCGAGCTTTTGCTAAATAACAAATAATTTTCTATAGGTTAGCAGAACATTTATTAAGGTCTTGTTTTTGAAGTTTTTATAATGCCTCATCAATGTGTTAAGTGTTCTAGAATAATTCCTGCAGGAAGCCGTGAGCTTTTAGACGGTTGCGGAAACTGCGGGAGCAAGTTTTATTATTATATTAGCAACGAGCAACTTGAACAAAACAAAGAAGAACAAAACAAGATTCAGGAATTGCCTGAGGAGGAAAAGAAGGAAGTCGAAAAAGACATCCGTGATATTGCTGGCGTCCAAGATGAAGAAGCTCCGGTAATTCTTGATTTCGAGACTATAAGAGCAACAGGTGAAGGGAAGTTTGAGGTGGACGTTGTAAACCTGTTTAATAAGAAAAAACCAATAGTCTATAAAACTGAAGAAGGCAAGTATATGGTCGACTTTACAAAAAACTTCGATAAAGAGAAGAAATAAAAAACAATAAAAAGGATTTTTCTTTAATTTCTATATGGCTTCCACAAAAGCAATAAAAGGGGTTTCAAGACAAGTTCTTGAAAGAATAGAACCTTCAAAAGAAGATAAAGATTTCTTAAAAAAATCTGTAAGGAATTTCGAATCAAACTTAAGAAATAAAATCAAAGAAAAAAGCTTAAAGGCTACCTTTTTTGAAGGTGGAAGTTTTGCTAAAGGTACCTTGATGAAAAAAAGTAAGTATGACATTGACTTATTTGTTCGTTTCGAAAAATATCACGCTAACGACGATCTCTCAAAATTGACCGAAGAAATTTTGAAAGACACAAAAAACGTCCAAAAAATCCACGGTTCCAGGGATTACTTTAAAATCGACATTTCAGAAGAGCTTGAAATTGAGCTTGTTCCCGTCTTAAAAATTTCAAAACCAGAGGAAGCAGTTAACGTTACTGACTTGTCTTACAGCCACGTAAAATATGTCAAAAATAACGCCACTTCACAAAAAATTCTGGACGACATAAAAATAGCCAAGGCTTTTTGCCATGCAACAAAAACATATGGGGCAGAGTCTTACATTTCAGGTTTCTCTGGTTACGCCTTAGAACTTCTGATAATCTATTACGGAAGTTTCGAAAAATTCCTCAAAGAAATTGTAAAAGAAAGAAAAGACAAAATCGTCATTGACATGGCAAGGCATTACAAAAACAGGAATGAAATCCTATTGGATATAAATTCATCCAAGCTCAATTCACCAGTAATTTTAATCGACCCGACTTACAAAAAACGTAACGCCTTAGCAGCCTTGTCAAAAAGAACATTTAACAGGTTCGTAAAAGAATCCAATGCTTTCCTGGAAAGTCCTTCAATAGAAAGTTTTGAAACACGAAAACTAGTGCCTAATAGATACAAAACAAAGGCAAACCAGTTGGAACACAACTATGTCCTAATAGAATTAAAAACAGACAAACAAGAAGGAAGTATTGCAGGAAGCAAACTCCAAAAATTCCATAGACATTTAATCAGAGAAATATCAAAATATTTCAATCTAGAAGCGAGTGACTTTGAATACGACGGCCACAAAGCATCAAAAGCAGTTTACATGGCAAAACCAATGGAAAAAATTGTCTTCAAAGGCCCTTCAAAAACAGACAAAGAAAACCTCAAAATATTCAAATCAAAACACAAAAGCGTCTTTTTTGAAAACGAAAGGGCTTACGCCGAGGAAAAAAACTATTCTCATTTAGAAGATTTTTTCAAAAACTGGATAAAAAACAACCGAGATAGATTAAAAGAAATGAACATAAAAGAAATCTCCATAAAAGATTCAAATTAAAAAAATAAAAAAAGAGAAAGTAAAAAAATAAAGTTAAAAAATTAATAATAACTTTCTCCGAATTCTTCAGTTTCTGCTGGCTTCTTTCTAAGTAGCACTATCAGGATTCCTAGCAGGACCAAGAAGATCACTGCAAGGATAATTGTCAATGCTATTACAGAGCCACTACCGCTGTCACTCGAAGAGTCTCCGCCTTGAGCAACTGTAAGTGTCTTGCTACCTACTAAGTCCTCTCCAGCCAGAACGTTTACATCAAATTTTTGTTCGCCTT
This sequence comes from Candidatus Pacearchaeota archaeon, assembly GCA_042218235.1. Classification (GTDB taxonomy): domain Archaea; phylum Nanobdellota; class Nanobdellia; order Pacearchaeales; family GW2011-AR1; genus JBDGRI01. The sequence continues at coordinate 39,746 of JBDGRI010000036.1, read as the reverse complement.
CTGATTGAGGTTTTGCAGAAATTTGGACGCTCTTAGACATCCCGCCTGGAACTGAAACTATCTGAGTGCTTGGAGAAACGCTAACGTCTCCTTGTGGTTGAGAAACCACTCTGAACACTCTCAATCTGTTTGTAGGGTTTGCAACAGATACTTCGAAGTTTGCAGATCCACCTGAAGCCGTCTTCTTCAAGCTATCAACGAAAACGTTTCCTGACGAAAACTCGTTTTGTACGTTGAATTGTTTACTGTCGCTTGCAGATGTTTCATCGTTTGAAGCCTTAACATTCACTGTATATTGTCCTTTCTTGGCATCTGAAGGAATTTCTAGGAAGAACCTTCCTTTTTCAGTGTCGTCTTCTTCGTCGTCTTCGTTTTTGACACTTCCTATGCTAGACAAGTCACCGAAGTAAGAAGTTCTTTGAATTCCTAGTTTTGGAACACTTACAGTAACCATGACCTCATCAAGGTCGTTGTAACCTCTGTTCTTAAGAACAACATCTACAGGATAAACTTCCCCTGCTCTTGCGTTTTGGGGAGATTCAATAGATACAATGTTCGCAGTGTAGGAAGGCCTTTGAACTTTCAACTCTATAGGGTTTCCTAGTTCTGTCCTGTAGTTGTCGTTCCACATCTCTAAATCAAGTGTAGCGTTTCCACTTTTATCATCTTGAAGTTCATATGGAATCTCCATCAAGAACGTCTTAGTGTAAGTCGTTCCGTTTTCAACATTAAACAATCCGGTCTTAGCTTCTACGTCATCTTTTTGGCCTTCGATTTGGGCTTCCATTCTGACGTTTTGGATTGTCTTGTTGGCTTCAAACAAAACTCTTACAGAAACAGTTTCACCAGCAGTAATGCCTAGGTTTGTTGTTTGGCCACCAGTGTTAGTGTAAACGTTAGTTCCACTAACTTCTACTTCTTTGATTTCTCCAACATCATTTGGTCCTGCAGTAACAGTGCCAGCAGCAACCATCAATGATGCGATAGCCACCAGCATCACCAGCATGCTTTTTATTGCTTTCATTTTCATGTTTTTCCTTAATTCATTTAATTACCCGAAAACATTGTTTTCGGCTAATCTTCAATTAAATCTATACTAATTCCTTTATAAACTTTATGATAATAACATAAAAGAGTTATTATTTAGTCACGACATGTCAGTGATACTTAGTGGCACTTCAGCTCCCTCCAGACAAATAAAAAATAGAAAGAAAAAAGGGTCAATGGCCCTTAAAATAATCTAAAAACTGAGTAGCTTGAGATTCTCGCTATTGGATTCGAAATTTTTTGCAGCTACTACTTGACATCCAGCTTCTTCAGCACCATTTATTATGGTCTTAGTCGCTGTCCCATCAATAACCAAAACACAAGGTTTGTCTTTTACTCTTTTCAATACAGCTCCGAGGGTTTTAGTAGAAGTAGTTCTTTTTTCGCTAAGGTCGCAATCTAGGAAAATTGTTTTTTCGGAGCCTTCATTTTCTTGGAATTTTTCCTTAATTTGCTCCTTTTTTTCGTCGTCAAGCTCTATTGTTTTTTGCTCGACCTCTTGAGATTCTTCTTCAGGTTCTGAGGCTTTTTGTCCTTTCATGTACTTTTTCTTGTACTCTTGTGCAGGAATTTTCTTCCTTAAGGCCATGTGAGATTCTTTACTCTCAAGTTCCTCTACTTCCTTGCCTTCGGGGGCAACAGCTACATACTTGACGTTTGCGTTATCCATTACATTTTGGATAATAAGCTTTCCGCCCCTGTCTCCGTCAACAAACAAGGTAATGTCCTTTTCTTGGCTAAGTTTCTTAACTGTTTCAGGAAGCTTCACACCGTTCATGGCTATAACGTTGTTAACACCTGCTTTAAGCATATTTACAACATCGGCTCTTCCCTCGACAACTACAACTTCTTTGTTGTTTTCTATTTCTCCACAAGGAAGCTCGTCTTCGCCATATTTTTGGATATTTGCTGTTCTTTGTGACTCTTTGATTTTCTTTGAAATCTCTTTTGAGTCCTCAGAACCGAAATCCTGCATCAACTTCTTGGCCCTATCAAGTATATAATCTCTTTTACTGCCTCGAACATCTTCTATGTTTTCAACTTCTATTTGTGAGTCTGCAGGACCAATTCTTTCAATTGTCTCGATAGCCGCTCCAATCAAAGTTGTTTCTGACTGGTCTAAGGCAGTAGGTATCTTGATTTTACCAAGAGTCCTTTTTCCTTCCCTTTGTACATCTACTTCAACTCGTCCGATTTTTCCTTCTTTCTGCAAATCTCTCATATCGAGTTCTGCTCCAAGAAGTCCTTCTGTTTGACCGAATATAGCGCCAACAATATCCGGCCTCTCTAAAGCCCCTTCAGCCGAGAAATTTGCATGAATCATGTACTTAATCGATGTCGGACTTACTTTTGCCATTTTTTAATACCTCTAATTTAGTTTTGAACGAACCTACGGTTCTTTTACTTTAATTTAATATCAGAAACACATCACTCGCTAGTCTAAAGTCCAACACAAGACTTTCTGCCACTTTTCACTTTTTAAGCGAAAAATGAGTGTGAGAGTGATGGTAATCTGATATTCCAATCTAGACAAATAAAAATGTTTTTTTAAAGCTTTTTCTTTCAACAACCTTGATTGGCCTTTCGTCTAAAATGGCTTATCTGAACAAAGACATAATTTTTTAAACCCCTAGTTTTTTTATTTTTTCTATGAAAAATGATTCAAAAGGACCAAGCAAGAAATTTGACCCAAAGAAAAAAGGTTTCAATAAACCCGATTTTAAACCAAAAAAAGCTTTTGCTAAGGACATTTCTAGTGATTTAGTTGGAAAAACTCTCTATCTAGAAGGAATTATCGACGGAGTAAACCAAACGGAAGGACCTACTTTATTTACTTTTGAAGACGGGACAGGAAGTTTCAAATTAGAGGCTTTCCTGGAAGCTGGTAAAAGAGCTCACGAAGAAATTGAAGAAGGTGATGTCGTTTCAGCAGAGGTTAAAGTCAAAGAATATCAAGGTATGTATGAGGGAGAAATTCTAAAAATCAATAAACTAGAAGGAGACAAAAAACAAGAGGTTCTCGACACTGTTAACGAGAAAAAACGAGAAAGAGCTCAACCTCCACAAACAGAATTTTTGGTTAAGAGCGAAATTCTAGATAAACTCCATGACAGGTTTGTTAAGGCAGCAACAGAAATAAGGATGGCCATCCTAGAAAACAGGCCAATAATTGTTCGACATCACAATGACGCAGACGGTTATAGTTCCGGCTACACTCTAGAAAGAGCAATCGTGCCTTTGCTTAAACAACAACATGATTCGGAAAAAGCCGCCTGGGAATTCTTTACTAGAGCCCCTTGCACAGCACCTTTCTACGAAATCGACGATTCAATAAGGGACTCTTCAATGGCCCTGAGGAACTTCGCAAAATTCTCTAATAAAATGCCTTTGGTAATTATAGCAGACAATGGTTCTTCCGAAGAAGACTTGATGCCAATCCAACAAGGGAAAATCCACGGAATGGATTTTATAGTTATTGACCACCATTACTTCGAAGAAGATGTAATCTCTAATGAAACTTTGGCACATATTAACCCTCACTTGAACGGAGACGACGGAAATTTGATGTCTGCAGGAATGCTTTGTACAGAAATTGCTAGATTCATAAACCCGGAAGTAGAAAATATCTTCCAAATTCCTGCAATGGCAGGCCTGGCTGATAGGATCGGAAACGAAGAAGTGATGAAACAATATATGGATATAGCAGAAAAAGAAGGTTATGAAAAAGAGGTTTTAGGGAAAATCGAAGGGCTTATTGAATTTGTTTCAGCTAAACTAAAATTCCTTGAGGCAAGAGAATACATTGAAGTTCTTTTCGGAGAACCAAGAGACCAACAAAAGAAATTGGTCGAATTAATGGCTCCTTATATTGAAAAGCTCGAGCAAACAGGATTGGAAATGGCAAAATCTGCGGTAGTAACCGAAAAGCTAGGAAATGTAAACTTCCAGACACTCCAAGTAGAACAAGATTTCCCTGGATTCGGCTTTTATCCTAAACCAGGACGAACAATAGGTATGCTACAAGATTACTCTGTCTATGATAAAGGAATGGAAAATGTAATCACTGCAGGGATCTTAAGTTCTGCAATTACAATCCGTGTTTCCGACGATGTCAACTTCTCTATCCATGAACTTTTGGAATTCTTAAAAGAACAAGTACCAGAAGCTTTCATAAAGGGTGGAGGCCACAAAAACGCCGGCTCTTTAAACTTCATACCTAATTCCAAAGACAAAGTAGTCTCAAAATTCAAGGAGTACATCCAGATTAAGAATTCTTAGTTTTTTGATGCCTTCTAATTTATCTCTCTTGTTTGCTAATTAAAACTAATGAGGTTTTTTCTGTGACATGAAACTTGTTAGAAGAAATGATTATTTTATTTTTAAACTAATTAGTTGCTCGGAAATTTGGTATTTGAGGAATATCGGAATAAACAAACAAAAATTAAAATTATACAAATAAAACTTAAAGAATCTAACTAAAACTAACCCTTAAGTTCTTTTTGCTTAGTTATTTCTAAGCACATTCCAGCAGCAACTGTTTGCCCAGCGTCTCTTACGGCAAACTTGCTCATTTGGGGGTTTTCCTTAGATGTTTCTAAAGTAAGGTTTCCTTTTGGTTGGAGTCTTACTTTAGCAATGTCTCCATTTTGCAAGTAGTCTGGGTTTTCTTTCTTAACACCGCCAGTCTTAGGGTCAAGTTGAGCAATCAACTCAGTGAATTGGCAAGGTACTTGTGCAGTATGGATGTGGAAAACTGGAGTGTAACCTTTAGCCAAAACAGTAGGATGGTTTATTATTGCGATTTGTGCAATGAATTCTTCAACAATTGGAACCGGCTTACTTGCGTCGCAAACAACGTCTCCTCTTGCTATGTCTTTCTTTCCTATTCCTTTAATGTTGATACCTACATTATCTCCAGCTTGAGCTTGTTCTTGAGCTTCGTGGTGCATTTCTATAGTCTTCAACTCCCCAGTAATTCCTGTTCCTGTCCTTCCAGGAACTACCATTACCTTAGAGCCTTTTTTCATAGTACCAGTCTCAATTTTTCCAACCGGAACAGTTCCTATGCCAGTAATTTCGTAAACGTCTTGTACTGGCATTCTCATTGGTAAGTCAACTGGTGGTTGAGGTTCAGGGAACTTATCAATTTGTTCAATTAGAGTAGGTCCTTTGTACCAAGACATGTTATCTGATCTTTGGTAGATGTTGTCTCCTTTAAGCCCACTTACTGCTAAGAAAGGAACATTATCGGGACTCATACCAACTTTCTTTAGTAGTTCAGTAACATCTTCTTTAACTTTATTGAATGTTTCTTCCTTGTATTCAACTTCGTCCATTTTGTTTACAAGAACTGCAACATTCTTAACGCCCATAGTTCTCAGTAGCCACAAGTGTTCAGTTGTTTGGGGTTGAACTCCCGAAGCTGCATTGATTACCAGGAATGCAGCATCAGCTTGAGAAGAACCAGTAATCATGTTTTTAACAAAATCTTTATGACCAGGTGCGTCGATGATAGTAACTTGATAGTTATCAGTAACCAATTTTTGGTAAGCTAATTCGATAGTAACTCCTCTTTCTCTTTCTTCCCTTACTTTATCCATAAAGTAAGCGAACTCAAAACCAGCTTTTCCGTTCTTGTCGGCTTCATTTTTCAACCTTTGAAGCTGTTGGTCTTGTAAATTTCCAGTTTGGAACATTGCTTGTCCAACACATGTAGACTTCCCAGCATCTACATGTCCTACAAAAACAACATTCATATTTGATTTATCCTTTGCCATTTTTATTATCTTTTTATTAAGTATTATTTTTATTTAGTGGTTTAATCAAAATAAAATTATTTATAAATGTTTCGGTTTTTTGCCTCAATTTTTGTTCCGTCGTCGGGAAAACCTCTTCAAATAGATATTTATACTGGCTTATTTAATTTTTAGTATGGATTTAACAGGATTACAATCGGTAATTTTAGGTGCAGTTCAAGGAATTTCGGAGTGGCTTCCGGTAAGTTCAAGTGGGATAATTGCACTAATTCTTTCTAATTTTTACGAAGTAAGTTCCGCCGATAAAATTTTGGAAAGTGCTCTCTGGCTTCATCTTGGAACATTTTTAGCTGCCCTAATCTATTTTAGAAAAGACGTTCTTAAATTGGTGAAAATTCCTTTGTATTGGAAAATTTCTCAAAAAAAGGAAAAAGAAACCTTCAAATTTCTTTTAATAGCGACGGCAATAAGCGGGGCAATAGGTTTTTTCATACTTGAAGTATTAACTGCTTCAGAAAATTCGCTCGAACTAACTGGAAAAACAATTACATTTTTTGTTGGATTGTTTTTGCTTTTTACAGGAATCATCCAGTTAAAAGTAAAAATTAGTGGGAATAAAAAAGAAACAGACATAAGCTACTCCGACGGAATTATAGCAGGTGTTTCACAAGGACTTGCTGCTTTTCCGGGTGTTTCCCGTTCCGGAATAACTGTCGCCTCACTTTTGTTAAAAAAATTCAATGAAACATCTGCCTTGAGGCTTAGCTTTCTAATGAGTTTGCCCATCGTTCTCGTAGGGAATTTATTTTTGAATTTAGATAAATTCTATTTTGGAGGAACTTCTATTTACGCCTTAGTGGCTTCTTTTGTTTTTGGAATTTTAACGATTCATGGTTTAATGAAAATTTCAAAGAAAGTCAATTTCGGTTGGTTTGTTTTGATTTTCGCTTTACTTATGATCTTAAGCGTTTTGTTTTAGGTCATTCTATCTTTCGTTGCACCAAGTCTTCTACTTTACCTATTTCAATAAATGAAGGTCCTCTGTTAGGCCCAAAGCTTCCAGCAAGAATTACGACCAAATCTTCAGGTTTAAACTGCTTTTTTTCCATAAGTGGAACTGCTATATCAGAAATAAATTCGTCGGGAGAATCCTTTGTCTCTTTATAACTTGGAATTATTCCGTAAGATAGTGCTAATTTTCTCATAACTTTCTTGTTGTAACATTGCGCGAAAACAGGAATTTTTGCCCTAAATGCCGAAACATATCTTGCCGTCCTGCCAGTAAGGGTATCCATTATTATGGCTTTTATATCCAAATCCACAGAAGCTTTAACAGCAGACCTGGCCAAAACCCCAGTGAGCCGATTGCTCATTGTATTTATAGAGCTTTCCTTTATCGGTTCTCGATATTTTTCGATTTCCTTTACTATATTTGACATGGTTTCTACAGATTTTTCAGGGTAAATTCCGAAAGAAGTTTCCTCGCTCAACATAACACAATCGGCCCCCATATAAACTGCATTGGCTACATCAGAAACTTCCGCTCTCGTGGGGTAAGGATTTTCAACCATTGAATGTAGCATTTGGGTTGCCACAATAACTGGTTTCTTTCTTTCGACACATCTTTTTACAATATATCTCTGGGTTTCAGGTATCTCTTCAGCACGAATTTCCACTCCTAAATCTCCCCTAGCTATCATAATTCCATAAACATTGTCCAAAATTTCTTCGAGGTTGTCGATTCCTTCTCTATCCTCAATTTTTGCAATTATCTTTATTTCCTCGGATTTTTGTTCCAGTTCTTCTTTAAGGGCAAAAACATCTTCTTTGCTCCTAACAAAAGAATGAGCGATAAAATCAATATCGTTTTTTTTGCAGAACTCAAAATAATCTTTGTCTTTTTTACTTAGAGCTGGCAGATTAATTCTCCTGCCCGGGACATTGACGCTTTTTTTGTTTTTTATTTGTCCGGACGTTTTAGAAATTGCTTTTATCTTGCTCTCAAACGTTTCTTTCGCCTCGAGTTTTATTTCTCCGTCATTTACAAGAATTTTGTCGCCTTGCTTTATGTCGTAACTGAGGTTTTCATAATTCACTCTAAAGCTTTTGTTTCTTTTATCAACAGTTTTTTTAGAAATCTTATCCAAGACCTCGACTTCATCATCTTTATCGATTGTCAAGGGTTCTGAAATTTCACAAGTCCTTATTTCAGGGCCTTTTGTATCTAAAAGGAAAGGGATTTTTTCAGAGACGCTTCTTACATTTTCTACAACTTGCTTTGTTGCCTCGACCTCTTGATGTGCCGTATTAAGCCTTGCAACATTCATTCCTCTCTCAACAAGCTTTTCTATAAAATCTGGTTTACAGTTCAAGTCTGATATCGTTCCGATTATTTTTGTGTTTTTTTGATTGTTCATTTTTTAAATCGGACTATGCTACATAGAGAATTTTATAAATTTAATCAAGAATTTGTCTTTTAATGTAAATTTCAACATCAATTAAAGAATTTAAAGAAAAATGTTCATCTATAGGATCAAATTATTGGTTCTCTCCAAGGCCTTTCCTGTCACGGATTCTCTTGATAACTTCGTCTTGCATTGATTCGGGCACTTTCTCAAAGGCCTGATCCATCAAAGAGCTTGTACCTTTACCTTCAGTGGAACTCCTCAACTCATTGGACCATCCCATCATTTCTGAAACAGGGATTTTGGCCTTAACTTCTGCTGTTCCTTCTTCTTGGTTCATGTCAAGTAGTTGGCCTCTCTTACCGCCGACGAGCTTTGTTACATTACCCATACTGTCTTCAGGGCATTCAATCAAATGTATCTGCAAAGGCTCATAAATTGATGGTCCTGCTTGCGTAATTGCATCTTTGATTGCTCCTCGAACAGCAGGGTAAACTTGAGCCGGTCCTCGGTGAATAGCATCTTCGTGTAAGGTTATATCAACTAGAGAAACTTTCATCTTCATGCAAGGCTCTCTTGCTAAAGGTCCTTCATTCATTACCATTTCGAAAGCATCCATAATCATTTCGATAACTTCTCCAATATGAACTTCTCCCTTGGTTTCATCTAGAAGCATGTTTCCATTATGGAATTCTTTTACATTCTTTATATCATCGGCCATCCAACCAAGGTTTTGCAATTCTTGTGTAACTGCCTCATTTTTCTTCTTGATTCTTCCTTCTGGAATGTCACCCGATTTGATTTTATCATAAATTTCGTCTTCCAATGGCTCGACTTTGAAAAAGAAGCTATTGTGTTTGTTAGGGCTTCTTCCTTCTGTCTGAGGAGATTCCTTAGAAACTGTTTCTCTATATACAATTATAGGGGGAGAAGTTTTAACTTCTAGTCCTTTTTCATTCTTGATCCTGTCTTCCAAAATTTCCAAATGGAGTTCTCCCATTCCTGAAATTAGACTTTCTCCGGTGTCTTCATCGATTTGAACTTTAATAGAGGGGTCTTCTTTGTTAACTTGTTTCAAAACATCTACTAGTTTTGGCAAGTCTGCAGCTTTAGTAGGCTCTATAGACTTAGTTACTACAGGGTCGAAAATATGAGTGATTGCTTCGAATGGTTCCATTTGACTTTTGCTTATTGTCTCTCCTGCAAATACGTCCTTTAAACCTACAACACCAACGATATTTCCTGCCTTTGCTTGGTCTACAATCATTCTTTGAGAGCCTTTGTAAATAGAAACTTGTTGAACGGTTGCTGGCTTTTGGCTTACATTCATATAAACTTTATCTCCTTGTTTCAATGTACCAGAGAAAAGCCTTCCTGCCGCAACTTCTCCTGCATTTTTGTCTATAACGATCTTCGTAGGAACAAATACTGGTTCTCCGCTAGGGTCACAGTCCTTTAGGTTCTTTCCAATTTCTGATTCAGAATCTCCATGCCAAATCCTTGGTACTCTATAAGGTTGAGCTTCAGTAGGACTAGGATGGTGGTTCACTACCATGTCTAAAACCACTTCGTGTAAAGGAGCTTTCTTAGCAAGTTCCTTGTAGGTGTCATTTTCGTAAGCATCAATGATTTCCTTGAAAGTCCTATTATGTTGTTTCATATAAGGGAAACTTAATGCCCAATTATGGAAAGCACTACCGAATGCAACAGAACCGTCTGAAACGCTTACTTGCCACTTTTCTTTATATCCTTCAGGAGCAATTTGTTTAATAAGTCTGTTTACATGGTCAATAATGTTAATGAACTTTTTCTGCATTTCTTCGGGAGTCAACTTAACTTCTTTGATTAGCCTATCGGCTTTATTAATGAAAAGTACCGGCTTTACCAGTTCTCTTAGAGATTGTCTTAGAACAGTTTCAGTTTGTGGCATTACTCCTTCAACAGCATCGCAAAGGACAACCCCTCCGTCAACAGCCCTCATAGCTCTTGTTACGTCTCCTCCGAAATCTACGTGTCCGGGAGTATCAATGAGATTAACTAAATAGTCTTGGCCATTAAATTGGTGTGCCATACTTACAGCAGCAGAGTCAATTGTAATTCCTCGGGAAGATTCGTCATCGTGGAAGTCCAAGGCTCTTTGTTTTCCCGCAGTATCCTCGGAAAGCATTCCTGCACCAGCCAAAAGATTGTCGGAGAAAGTGGTTTTACCGTGGTCTATATGAGCAGCTATAGCAATATTCCTAATTCTGTCTTGGTTCTTCATTAATTTTACAAAATCTGTTTTGGCCATATGTGATTTTTCACTTCCCTCCTTGAAAAAGCGAATATGCAGGAGCAAATTTTAATTTGCTGCTCATGGCTGATTTTTCTTTCGAAAAAGCAGTCACTTTTAGTTTTTTTTGATTTTTACGTTTTTATTGGTAAGCTTAAATTGATTTAATTATTTATAAAATTATTCCAATTATCGAGCCGAGTCTGCTTGTTTTTCGGCCTCAGTTTTCTTTTTAATTGAAAAACTATTTCCGTTTTCTTCAGAAGCCATTATTACCTCTTCTGCAAGTCCTTGGGAAAATGTTTTTTTCTGATTAAATGCCTTATCTGAAGAACCTTGAGCAATATGCCTCAAAGAAAGGTTTATTCTTCTCAGAGGAGAAACATCAACTGCTTGAGGATATTTAGCTCCTCCATACTCTACAACAGTTACTTCGTCCCGAGGAGAAGAATTTTCTATAGCTCTCACTAAAACCTGTATAGGATTCTCCTGTGTTCTTTTTTCAATTATTTGGAACGCTTCGAGGACAATGTTTAAATTCTTCGTGTCTTTTCCAGTAGATTCTCCTTTTTCTATCTTATGTTTCTTTCCTCTGTGTCCTGCAGTAGCAATTTTGTTCACCAATCTTTCAATAACATTAACCTCTGCCTGACCGAATTTTCCTTCTCTTCGGCCGTAACTCTTAGCAATTAACTTTGGTTCAAGATTAATCACTCTTTGCAAACCAGAATCTCTAAATTCAATTTGAGAAACATCATAACGGTCGAAAAGTTTGAATTGCGGTAGTTGGTAAGTTTTTTGTTCAGCCATTTTCTATTTTTATCTTCGACCTTTCTCTATTTTACCTTGCACAAGTCTGTGAAGAGGTTGATCATTTACTTTGATAACTTTATACTTAATTCCTGGAATGTCTCCTTTAGAACGTCCTTGGTTTCCTCCAATTCTCTCTATCATAACGTTATCGTGCTCGTCAATATACTTAGAACCTAAATTTCCCGGAATAAAAGCACTTACTTGTTTACCATTCTTTGTAAGCTGTACTCTGCAACATTTTCTCATAGCTGAGTTTGGCTGTTTAGCTTCTTTCTGCATCTTTTGAAGAACAATTCCTTTAGCTTGATTAGCACCACCAAGAGGATCTGACTTCTCATAAAGACCCAAAACCCTGTTTTTGTAATCACGAGATTTCCATCTAAATTTCTTCCTTCTTTCCATTATTTTTTTTGCATTTTTCAATCCCATGCTAGATTTCTACTTGTGTTTTATTTAAAAACTTTTGTGAAGTATTTTTTTAGATTTTGTGTTAGGTCACGTTAAATTGTTTTCCAAAAAAACTTTGTGTAATTTTGTTCATTTCTCTTAATTTTTTTCTATCCCTTCCTATAAGAGATGCTTTGTTGGGCTTTGTAGCGTTAGCAGTAATCTCTTCTTCATCTACTTCAATGCTTCTTACGTTAACAGGTTCAATTACTTTTTGAATAAAATTCTTTATGTCTTTATTTCCTTCGGGTTTAGGGAGAATTTTTGCCTTCTTTCCTAAAACTTCTCTAATTTTTTTTAGGTTTTGGGTGTTTTCTCCGAGGGCTTTAGAAACTAAGTTTTTTGGGACACAAAAAAACAGCGTCCCGTTATACTCAAAAAAGTCTTTGGTATTTACCTTTGTTATCTTGGAGAACAAGTTGATATATCTCAAATCTTGCATGTTTAATGTCCTTTCCATAAGAAGCTTTTGGTAAACTTTTTTTATAAAGTTTTCTCCGTCGACATTTATTTAGAAGTTCACTCGTTAGCGGCCTTTTCTACTGCTTTTTCTGAAGCTTGTTCTTTTTCTTTCTCGGATTTTTGCAAAGGCCCCACAACTTTAACAAGCAATCCAGGCAATCCTGTTCCGACGGGAACCGGTTGGTTCAAGATTATGTTTTCTATAACGCTTGAAAGTTCTTCTTTCTCGCCTTTCACGGTTGCTCTTACGAATTGGTTAACCGGAGTCTCGAAAGTTGCTCTTGCCAAGATAGAAGATTTCTGAGCAATAATTCCCATTCTAGTTACTCCTTTAACATACCCGGTATTAACAAGCGCGTCCGCAGAAAGTTCAATGTGTCTTCTGTCAATCCCAATACCTTGAGTATTTACAACATAGTTTAGTTCATCGACGACTAATGCTCTTGCAGCTTCAATCCCGAAGACATTTGCAACTTCGAATAAATCGTTAGACATTATCTTTTCCCCGTCAACTTCCTTCATCTTCAACATTTCTTTCAAGTTTGTTCCGAGAGTTACTACAACATAGTCTTTGCCTCTCTTTACGACAAGAACCTGGCTAATGCCTTTAATTCCGGAAATTACTGCTTCTTTGATTTTCTCTTTTATTTTATAGATTTCTCTGAAAGAACTTTCTGAAACGGAAATTCCTATGTGGTTCTTGCCTTCGTCCTTTGCACTGTATTTCATTTCATTAAGCCTGTCAACAACTTTCTTTACTGTTGTATGTGTTTGCCCAAGAGATTTGTTATCTATCTTGATGTCCAACTTCTTACTATTGAAGTCTATTGCAATTTCCGAGGCTATTTCTTTTAGCCTTACTTCCTTAAGATTTTCGGCAAATAATTCTGCATTCTTTTCATCATTGTAGTCCTTGTTTAAGTAAATCTCCATTTTTGGCGAAGAAGGCTTCTTTCTCGCGTCAAAGATTTCAATCATTCTCGCTAGACCCATAGTAACCTGCATTTCAGAAACTCCTGCGAAGTGGAATACGTCCAGAGTCATCTGAGTAGCTGATTCACCGAAAGATTGTGCAGCAATCAGTCCGAGCCCTTCGCCCGGAGCTACATTTTTATCCGTGTGTTGGTTAGAAACATCTTTGTTGTCTCCCCCATATTGGAATTGTATGATGTTATTGTTACTATCTCTTACGGTGCCATCATATTCTGACCTAAAGTCCTGGAATGCATTGGCTAATCTTCTATATAAGTAACCCGATTTAGGAGTTCTCAAAGCCACGTCCATCAGAGAATCTCGTCCTACCATTGAACTAAAGAAAAACTCTTCTGGCCTTAACCCTTCCATAAAGGAATTCTTAATAAATCCTTTAGCTTCCGGAGAAAGATCGTCTTTCTTGAAGAATGGCAAGGTTCTTCCTGAGTATCCTATGTCTACTCTTCCTCCCCATAGAGCCTGCTGCCCTACACAACAAGAAATCTGCGTGATACTAAGCATGTTTCCTCCGCCTCCGGATTGGATCATCTTGTTTACAACGTTATCTTCGGGGAATTTCTCCTTTACGATTTGGCCTATGTTAGTCCTTACTTCGTTAAGGGTTTGAAGAATCTTTATCTCTCTTGATTCTTCTAGGCTCTTTCCTGGAAGAGGCTCTAGTTCTCCTTTTTGATAAGAATCAATGATTTCTTGTGTCTTTTTCTTTGCTTTCTTAATCTCTTTATCTCTTTCATTCATAACACTTTCATCTAACTTGAAGTCTTCAGCAGAAGCAGTAACACCATATTCAGTAGCATATTGGTTGCCTATCTTAAATGCTTTATCAATTGAATTGAATGTTTCATCTCTTCCAGCAGACTTATCTATTTCTGCTATTAGTTCTCCGTCCTCATCAGCAAAGCAAGATTTATCTATTACTCCGCTTTGTATTTTTCCGTCTTTAACTTCAACAGAGTTATTTGAGAAGTTCGTTTCCTTAGGCAAGATTTCTGAAAGCAATTCCTTACCTGAGATTTTCTTTTTAGTTGAACTCAGTTCTTTGCCTGCTTGGAATAATAGCTGACTTGCTTCTTCTCTACTGAATTCAGCAAGACTAACAAGATAATCTCCCGTTATAGCATCTTTAATACACCCAACAAAGTTTGTTCCATTTTTTGGAGACATTAAGTTTTGTTTTACATCTAGAAGAGCTTTTGCCTCCGCTTTAGCTTCTTCGTTTTGAGGTACGTGTATATTCATTTCGTCCCCGTCGAAATCGGCACCATATGGAGGGCACACTGAAGGATGGACCCTTAGTGTTTTACCTGGAAGGATTCTTACATAATGGGACATTAGGCTTCCTTTGTGAAGACTTGGCTGTCTATTGAACAAAATTATGTCCCCATCGACAAGGTGCCTCTCAACTATGTATCCTGGCTCAATTTCATTAATTATTTCTTCCTTAAGGTCCGAAGTAATTTTCTTCCTTCTACCGTCAGGCCTTATAACATAGTTGGCTCCAGGATATTCTCTTCCCTGCTCAATCAACTTTTTGGCTTTTTCAATGTTCAAGTCAGTAACAGTTTCTGCAGTAGTTACTACTTTGGCCAATTCCTCAGGAACCCCTACTTCATTAATGTCCATATAAGGTTCAGGAGAAATAACCGTTCTACCAGAGAAATTAACTCTCTTACCAGCAATATTTTTTCTAATTCTTCCTTCTTTACCCTTGATTCTGCTTGTGATTGTTTTCAGGGGTTGACCGCTTCTGTGTCTTGCTGGCGGAACTTTTGCAGTTGTATTATCAAAGAATGTTGTAACGTGGAATTGAAGCAAGTCCCAAAGATCCTCGACAATTACTTCCGGAGCTCCTGCATTTAGGTTCTCCCAAAGTCTTTGGTTTGCTCTGATTATGTCTGAAAGTTTGTGCGTTAAATCGTCTTCGCTTCTTTCTCCTGTTTCCAAGATAATACTAGGCCTAACTGTTACAGGAGGAACCAAAAGAGTTGTCATAATCGCCCATTCAGGTCGAGCGGTTTGAGGATTTACTCCAATTTTTTCTAGTTCCTCGTCTGGAACTTTTGTTAACAATTCTCTTATTTCAGTAGGGTAAATTCTAGTTTTTCCTCTATAGAAATTAGTTGGCTTTTCTAGTTTGATTCTTTCTTGTGTTGTAGCACAGTACGGACATTTCTTAACGTTCTTAGCTTTCTTGGCTCTCTTTGTGTGAGAAGGATATTTCTCCAAATCTTTCTCAGAAACCATTAATTTATTACATTCTTGACAGAACCCCCTCAACCCCAATTCAATCAAGGAAATGTATTTTAAGTGAATAACTGGCCTAGCCAAATCTATACTTCCGGGATGTCCAACACAGTCTTTCAATGTTCCAGCACAAGTCCTACACCTTACTCCAGGGTCTACAGCACCCATTCTTAAGTCCATTAATCCGCCATCTACTGGATAGCCATCAATGTCGTATAGTTCAGGCGTAACTACTTTTGCCTGAGAAAGGTTCTTGATTTGCTCAGGGCTAAGTAAATTAAAGTTTATCTTATCTATCTTTTTTGTAACTGGCTTTGGTCTGTTCATTTTCTATTTTAGGTTTTCCTCTTAGAAAAGAGGAAACGCAAGGCACAAAATTTATTTTGGTGGCTCATTTTATTCGTATTTGTTCTTTAGGTCGAACGTGGTATTTATATGTAATCCCTGAAGTTCTTCAGTTAGCAATTTGAACGCGTATGAAACTTCTATAGGTTCTACCTCTTCTCCTCCGCATCTAGGGCAAGATGTCTTTTTCTTCATTTTGTTCTCTACAGCAACCGAACCGCATCTTGTACAGATTGGTAGAGTAGTCTTATCTGAGTCATATCTTTCTTTCAATAATAGCGAAGCTCCGTGGGCTACAAGTGCTTGCTGTTCCATTTCTCCTAATCTTAAGGCACCGCCACGTGCACGTCCTTCGATAGGCTGCCTGGTTAGCAAAGCAACCTTTCCGGAAGCCCTTCCGTGCATCTTGTTCTTTACCATGTATTTTAGCTTCAAGTAGTGGAGGTTTCCTACAAATATTTTAGAGTCCATCTTCTTTCCTGTTATTCCATGATACATCGATTCTTTGCCGTCAAATCTGAAACCAAGGTCTCTTAGTTGGTCTTCTAGTTGGTCTTTTGTTGAACCTGAGAATGGAGTTCCGTCAACAACTTCTCCACTCAATGAGCCTACTTTTCCAGAAAGAAGTTCCAACAAGTAACCCATTGTCATACGACTTGGAATACCGTGAGGATTGAACAGTACATCTGGTCTTGTGCCAGTTGCAGTAAATGGAACGTCCTCTTCAGGGATTATCGTACCAATTATGCCTTTCTGACCATGAGTAGTCGAATACTTATCGCCTATTTCAGGGATGCTATAATCTCTCGTTTTTGCCCTGACAATTCTGTTTCCTTCATTGTCCTCGGTTATGAAAACGTTGTCTACAACCCCTTTTTCCTCTTGTCTAACAGTAACGCTTGATTCTTTCTTTGTCTTTATTGAAATGTCTCTTGCTTCTGAAAGGAATTTTGGAGGAGAAACTTTTCCTATAAGAACGTCTCTTTCATTAACTTCCGATTCAGGAGAGACCATTCCGTCACTTTCTAGATGCTCGTAAAGTTCCTCACTTCTATATCCTACAGTGTCTTTGTCAGGAATTTGGATTTCGTCTTGAAGTCCTCCTTGGTATTGCATTTCTACAGCCGAGTATGGCCTGTAATAGAAGCTTCTTCCCACTCCTCTGTCAATACTTCCTTTGTTGAAAACTAGAGCATCTTCCATATTGTAACCTTCGTAACCCATAACTGCTACAATCAAGTTTTGTCCAGCAGGGTAGATGTCCAAAGAGTCTTCAATAAAGCTTTTTACAATTGGCTTTTGAGGGTATTCCATAACGCTCACATCTGTGTCAAGTCTCGAATGATAGTTTGCGGCATAAAGTCCCAAAGACTGTTTCTTTGTCTTACTACCTCTGTTTAGCCTAGAACTCTGGTTATGGTTACCGTAAGGAACCAGGCTTGTAACAGTTCCGAAGACGCTGCTTGGGTCAATTTCTAGGTGAGTGTGTTCAGGAGTCAGTTCTTCTTGATACATTGCTACAAGAGTGTTTTCTTCTTCTGAAGCATCCAAATATTCGATGAATTTTTTGTCAAGCAAGTCTTGCCAGTTCAATTCTCCTTGCTGTATTTGTACTAGGTGGTTGTCGGTAATTTTCGGTTGCCCGTTTTCTACGACAATAACAGGCCTCATTACTCTTCCTGGCTCGGTAGAAATTACCACGTTCTTGAAACCATCATCGCTCCTAACACTTAATTCTTCTGGAAGTTCTCCTTCTCTTCTCTTTTCTTTTACCTTTTCAGTAAATTGTTGATAATCATCAACAGTTCCAATAAATTTACCATTCATAATAACATCATTTCCTTCCTCGGATTCTTGTTGAAGCCCTTCTTCCTTCAAGTCATTGACAATTTCCTCTTCTGTTTTTTGAGTCATTGTTGAAATTCTACTCATTAAAGCCAAATTCTTCCTCAAACCAATCTCTGGACCTTCTGGAGTTTCAATAGGGCAGAATCTTCCATAGTGGGTTGGATGCAAAGTTCTTGCTCTAAAGTTTTCTTGGTCTGAAGGAAGCATACTAGATACTTTTTGAAGTTGTGAAATTATTGCCAGATAATTGGTTTTGTCCATGTTCTGAGTAATTCCGCTTCTTTCACCTGTCCAAACTCCGGTCGCGATAGCAGATTCGATTCTATGTGAGAACAAAGTTGATTTAGCCAAAACCTTTATTGAGAATTGGTTCTTTCGTTTTACGGATTTTTGTAGAGAGTATTGAACATCTCTTACCAAGATTCCCAAGTTAACTCTGAATAGAGAAGCTAGAAGATCTCCGGAAAGCCTTACTCTTTTGTTAGCATAATGATCTTTATCAGTTTGTAATTCTGGGTTTTCTTTAGCCATGAAGTATTGTTTCATCATCTTACAAAGAGTGATTGCTTTCTTCTCTCTATTTCCTTCAGATTGTCCCATGTGTGGCAAGAAATAAGAGTCGATTCTGGATTTTACTCTGTCCATAACCTCTTTGTCTTCTCCTTGAATGTTAGATTGTTTTGCAATATGCATTAAAGCGTCTTCTTGAGTAGCAAGATCAGTAAACTCGTAAAGATTAACTAAAACGCTGTCGTTTTCTATCCCGATGTATTTAGCAATGTCCGATTCCTTGGTCATTCCTAGCGCCTTTAAGAGCACTACTGCAGGAATATCTCTAAATCTACTGAAGGTTACATTGAAAAGTCCTTCTTTGTTTTCATTAAGTGTTATTGGAATTCTATAAGTTCCTTTCAAAGAGAAAATCTTTAGCAAAAGGGTTCCTTCTTTGTTTGGTTCAATGACAAATTGGTTTTCGGCCAAATCTTCAGCCATAGTCATTACTCTTTCAGTACCTTTGACAATAAAATATCCTCCTGGATCTTTAGGATCGTCATTGTTCTTGATAAGTTCTTCTCTAGACATGTCTGCAGTGTTACATGCATTGCTCTTTACCATGATAGGCATTTTTCCTATTTCAACAGTCTCAGTATCGATTTGTTCGCCTCTTTTGACTGTCAATTCTAGAGTAATTGGAGCAGAATAAGTTATGTTTCTCATTCTTGCTTCATTAGGTGTTAGTAAAGAAGAACTACCGTCAGCCTCAACAATTCTAGGTTTTTCGACATTAATTTTTCCTAGTTTTACTTGGAATTCTTCGTCTGCTTGAATGGATTCATTGATTTCCTCTACAATTTTAGGCAGCCTATATTCGATAAAGTTATTGAAAGAAGTTATGTTAGATTGTACAATCGATTGGTTTTTTAAGTAATTGTTAACAATTATGTGATCGTTTTTCATTCTTCGCCTCCTACTACAACTCTATAGTAAATTTCTTTTTTATTTCCTTCTTTTTTCCGCTCTATTTTTATCACGTCTCCCTTTTCGCAACCTTCTGGAAGACCAGGATCCTTTAAAAGAATCTTTGGCAGTTGGATCCTAGAAATCTTTAATTCATTTAGAACTTTTTCAGCTTCTTCTTCACTTAATTTCGTGTGTTTGGGTTGTAGTGCATGCATTGTTTATAGTATAAAAGGGTTTTACGAGCGGATAGATAATTAAAACGATTAAAGACGGTTTTTAAATTTTTTCATTCTTGCTCTTGTTAAGGTAATAAAGCGGCCCCGGTGGGATTTGAACCCACGACGCCTAGGTTAAAAGCCTAGTGCTCTGGCCAGGCTGAGCTACGGAGCCTTAAAGCGAGGCTTTAAGCCCGCTATTTCGTCTTTCTTCGCTTCACTAAGAAAGCCAAAATAGAGCCACTTGAATAATGTCTTATATAGGCAGGGACAAGCGAGACCGCTTTTATAAAGAATAATTATTTTTCGAGGTTTTAAATGTTTTTGCAATTTTAACCAAGAAATTAAAGATGTTGTTGGATCTTTTCTTCCATTTCTTCTTCAGACATCGAACCATTAAAACTTTCAGCTATTTCTCCATTCTTGAAAATTATGAAGTTAGGTATCGAACTAACACCGTACTTTTGGGCCAATTCTTGGTTATCATCAACATTAACCTTGCCGACTTTTGCTTTGCCTTCAAATTTTTTGGCCATTTCATCCACAATCGGACTCATCATAACACATGGCATACACCAGTCAGCATAGAAATCTATAAGAACGGTTCCTTCCTTTATGAAATCACTGAAATTATTGGGAGATAGCTCTTCTACCATATTTTATTACCAAAAATTTTAGTTTATAAAATTATCCTTTGTCTTTAAAGTTGAGGTGCATTTTGCTTTCTTCAACATCTTCAGAGCCGTAATATTTGCTATTGAGTTCTTCAGAACCGTAAGGGTTTTCGCATTCAGAACTGATTTCCTCAAATGCCATCTGGGCAATTTTCATTCCAGGGTATAGCTTAATTGGTAAAGGGCTTGTATTGTAAAGCTCTAAGGTCATTTTGATTTTGTTTCCAGGATCCAAAAAACCAGCAGTAGTGTGGACTATAAGCCCTAAACGCGCAAGCGAACTCTTTCCTTCTAGCCTGCCCACATGCTTAGAGTCAACACCTGTTCTTTCTTTAATTAATGCAAGTGCAAAATTTCCAGGGTGCAAAACAAACGGTTCTCCTTCTCCTATATCAATGCTTTCCATAAGTCCTTCAACAGGTTTTTTGGTGTCAATGACCTCTGTCTTATGGTGCTTGAAAACCTTGAACTTTCTGTCCAAATGTAAATCATAACTAGCAGGCTGAAGGTTTTGAGGATCAAATGGCTCTATTTCTATTTTGCCAGAGTCCACTTTCTCCTTTAATGTTTTATCACTTAAAATCATGACTTTATAGAGATTACAAATTTTATAAACTTATGTTTCGGCCGAAATCGTCATTAAAAGTTTTGCAGTCATCCAAACGAAAATCAAGTAAAAGGCCACAGTAGAAAACCCGAATATCGCCATCGCACCGATATAAACACCAAAAACCATTTCGACAATTGCAGAAAAGCTACCAAAGAAGATAATTCCTTTGATCACAAGATAGGCTGCTGAAATTCCAAGAAGAATTGGCATAAAAAGTAAATCAAAATGTGCAGTAGTTATCGAAAACAAAACAAGCACGTCCAAAACAGCAAATAACCAAAGAATCATTTTCTATTAGCTACATTTGGAATAACCGCAATCAAAACAGGTTGGCTCGGGACATCCGGCAACCATTCCTACATTAGCACTATAACATTGAGGACAATACATGTTTGAATTCGGCTCCTCTGCCTGGTTATCTTGGGTGTTAGCAGAGCTGTTTGGGTCAGTCTGTTCGTCCATTGACTGAATTTTTCCAGTCTTTTTCAAATGTTTCTTCAAAGCTGTTGAAATTGCGTGCGGTATAGAGTCGATCCTGTTTTTACCGAAACCAAACGGCTTTTCAGACTTAATCGAGTTTAAGTGTTTCAATATTCTCTTAGGGTCCCCTCCAAGTTCAAAGTATTTTGATAAAACAATCGCCAAAGCACTCGTTAAACCCGAAATTTCTGTTCCGGTCGGAGATATATTTGCAAATATCTGAGTAGGCCCAATGTCATCATAGTTTATGTGTATATGTACGGGGCCATGACCAGTATCTATCTTGTAATAGTCTGCGATTTCCTCTCTACCGCCTTCTCTTCTTTGGGCAATTTGTTGTTGCTTTTGTTCGGTCTTTTGCTTTTCTCCTTGGCTGTCAGACTCTTTTTCTTGCTTCTTTTCACTAACGTTCAAAATCTGGAAGTTCTTGCTACCATCCCTGTAAATAGTAATTCCTTTAGCACCATTTTCATAAGCGAGCATGTAAACATCTTCAACATCTTTGACTGTTGCCTCATTCTTCAAATTCACTGTCTTTGAAACCGCGTTATCTGTGTATTTTTGGAAAGCACATTGGATTAAAACGTGGTCCTCTGGAGTCAGATCGTGAGATGTCTTGAAAAGTTTCTGGATTTCTTCAGGAATTTCTTCTATTCCTTGTACTGACTTATGATTGTCATTTATCTTTTGGTAGAGTTCTTCTTTTTGCAATCCAAAGTAATTATGCTTTTGTGCAACTTGCTCGAAATAAGGATTCACTTCAAAGAAGGTATCTTCTTCTCTGGGTGTTTCTCCTTTTTTCAATGCATCAATTCCTGCCGCATTATATCTAACATATGCTACGGCGAAGAAAGGTTCTATTCCAGAGCCTTGGAGGCCCGCAGTTATTGCAATTGTTCCTGTCGGAGCAATCGTTGTTCTAGCTGAATGTCGAGGGAAGAACTCTTGCCCTCTAAAGTATTTGCTATCTTTATCGTAAATAGAACCTTTCCAAGCAGGAAAGATGCCTCTTTCGTCAGCAAGCTCTTCGGAAGCCTTCATGCAACTCATGTTTATGAACTTCATTACTTCTTCTGCTTTATTTAATGCCTCTTGAGAACCATAAGGAATTCCTAATTGAACCAATGCTTCTGCCCATCCCATAACTCCTAGACCAATTCTTCTACTCTTCTTAGCCATTTCTTCTATCTTCCTTATCGGATAAGAGTTAATGTCAATTACGTCATCTAGGAACCTAGTACATTTGTAAACAGTGTCTTTAAGTTCATCGTAATCAAAGTCACCTCCGTCTTCTTTAACGAATTTAGAAAGATTTATTGAACCTAGATTACAAGGCTCGTAAGGAAGTAGAGGTTGTTCTCCGCAAGGATTTGTAGCAGAAATTTCTCCCAAATGAGGGGTCGCATTACTGCCGGTTTGGTTTATTCTATCTATAACTATTACTCCCGGATCTCCCGTTTCCCAGGCTCCTTTAACTAACATGTCCCAGAGCTCCTTCGCATTTTGAGTGCCTTCGATGTTTCCTGTTCTCGGGTTAACCAAATTATATTCTTCATTGTTTTTAACCGCTTTAATGAAATCTTGGTCGATTGTAACAGAAACATTGAAATTTTCCATAATTCCTTGTTCCTTCTTCATTTCAATGAAGTCTTTTATGTTTGGGTGATTATAGTGTAAAATTCCCATATTTGCTCCTCTTCGAGTACCTCCTTGTTTTACAACGTCTGTAGATTTATCGAAAATTTGCATGAAAGAAACAGGGCCCGAGGAAACACCCTTGGTGGTTTTAACAGCATCGCCGGAAGGCCTTAAGTTTGAGAACGAAAATCCTGTTCCCCCTCCGCTTTTGTGTATTAGCGCCATGTTTTTAACAGATTCGTATATGTTTTCAATAGAGTCTTCAACCGGAAGAACATAACAAGCACTAAGTTGCTGTAAGTCTCTTCCAGCATTCATCAAAGTCGGAGAGTTTGGAAGGAACTTGAAGTTAGAAAGTAGTTCGTAAAAATCTTCTTCTGTTTCAGAGATTATTTCGGGATACTTGTAAGCAATATTTTCTAGATTTTGAACAAATTTCTTGAAGTTTCCATGCATCTCGCTTTGGGTTTCAAGCCCCTTGTGAAGTAGATACATGTGCTTTGTTTCGCCTTTCGATTCATAAGGTACTTTTTCATAATTGACTCCTTCGAAAATTTCTTCTTCGCTCACTTTATCTGAGTGGAGAATTTCTGAAAGGGAAATGTTATGGCAAACATTCTTTAGCCAGTCCTCAACTGTAGGAGAATTCTTTAGGTATTTATCTCTAATTACTTTCAATTGGTTTTCTTGAAGATCTAAGTTTGTTAGTTGTTTTAATTCTTGTTCCATTGTGAATTTTTTGGTTAGCGAAAAAATGCGCAATGGCAGGCCAAAACTTGGTTTTGGGCTCCATCACGGATTTCCGCTTTTTATTTATCTGGAAATACGTGTTTATTCCCACTACAGTTTGTTTATTTCTTCTTTGAAGTCTTCAACATCTTCAAAATCTCTGTAAACTGAAGCAAACCTTATGTAAGCAACCTTATCCAGTTTCTTTATTTTTCTTGAAACCATGTTGCCCACAGTAGTGCTTTTGATTTCTTTTTTCCCTTTTCTTCTTATTTGCTCTTCAACCTCATCAATGAGGTTTTGAATGTTTTCCCGAGGGACGGGCCTCTTTTCGAAGGCTTTTTCTATGCCTTTCTCAAGCTTATCTCTATCAAACTTTTCCCTCGAGTTGTCTTTTTTCACGACATAAAGGTCGCTTTTTTCTATCCGCTCGTATGTGGTTAGCCTCTTTTTACACTTAATGCATTCACGCCTCCTTCTTATTCCCCAAGGAGATTTTCTTTTGTCTAACACCCTAAACCTTGAGTGCGAGCAATATGGACATTTCATCTAACCACAATATGTTGTGTATTTTATCACCACAATCACCTACTGATTGTGCAATTTAACAAACCATATTCAACGCTTATATATAAATCTTCGTGACCATCTTTTAGTAATATTGCGAATTAGTACAACAATCCCTGACAACGTTTTTAAATGAAGGCATTTTGGACAGCGGATGGTTTATGAACTAGGTTTGACAGAAATCGCACAACAAGCTGGAATTTCTGCTTGGATATTAGTAGTTTTGATTCTTTGGACAGCGTTTTGGAAACTTTTTGGGTTGTGGAAATCTGCACGAAATAACCATGTAGTTTGGTTTATGATAATTGCACTTGTGAATACTGTAGGAATTTTACCGATAATATATATTTTCGGATTTTCTGATATGGATTTAGGGAAAACACACCAAAGCAGAAATAAATCTTCTGACTCAAAAAGCAAAAAATCTGAAAGTAAGAAAAAATCAAGCTAACTTTCTTTCATTATCTTAGAAATTTTTTTTCGGAAGTCTTCACTTAAATCTCCTCTTTCTTTTAATTCATCGACGGTAAGAATGTCCTTTTTGAAATATTTTACTAATTGTTTTCTTGAAAGAGGAAGTATTGTTATTGGGTAAAGCTTATATTTTTCGATATTCTTCTCAAGACTGTCCTCTTTAGGATGTTTCCACCCCATCATTTTCATTCCTACTCCCTTGGAGTACTTTTTGGCCTGATCCGAGAATTTTGTGTTGGTTGCAATCATCGGGAAATCAAAGCTTTCCTTTATGTCCAAAAATCTAGCATAAACATACAGGGAAGTTTGCACATCTGTTTTAAGACCTTTTTTACTATGGTGTTTTGCTTCAACCATTATCCTTTTTTTATCTTTTTTGGCATCAATATCAATTTCGTGAGTTATTTTCTTTCCATAGTATTTGTCCCCGACATTAGTTTTGTAACCTTTCTTTTGTAGGATTCTTGCCATAAAATCTTCAAAAACAAATCCTCCGTGAATCCTCAAATCCATCATTGATCTTTTTAGGTTATATCTACAACAAGAATCTTCTTCGATTTTCTTTAATTCTTCATGAACGAAATCATACAATTTAGCGGTCTTTATTCCGTCATGAATAATCGGAGGAACTTTTTTCATTACTTTATCAATTGCTTTTTTGCTTGCTCCCGCCTTTTCTAAGGAACTAACTAGCTTTTCCTTTTTGTAACGTTCTTTTTCTCCATTAAGCTTTTTTACATAAATTTGCTCAGACATTTCTCAAAACCCTTTTTAGAAAACTAAATTTTCGAACTTCTTAAAAGATTCGCATTACTCACTACAGTTATGCTGGAAAGGGCCATTGCAATTTCGGCTATAGCTGGGTGTAAAAGACCTGCTATTGCTACAGGTATCGCGATGGTATTGTAACCAAAAGCCCAGAATAAGTTTTGTTTTATTATTGAAAATGTTGCATTGCTCAAGTTTATAGATTGTACAACTCCCTCCAATGAACCTTTAACTAAAACAATGTCTCCCGATTCTATTGCTATGTCTGTTCCTGTCCCAATGGCAATCCCTACATCTGCTTGCTTTAGTGCAGGGGCATCATTTATTCCGTCTCCAACAAAAGCAACTCTTCCTTTTTCTTGCAAATTTTTGATTTCTTTTGACTTTTCATCAGGAAGGACTCCCGAAAGAACATTTGAAATGCCGACTTTTTTAGCTATTGCTTTTGAAGTTTTTTCGTTGTCCCCTGTCATCATACTAACTTTGAATCCTTGATTGACTAATTCTT
This sequence comes from Candidatus Pacearchaeota archaeon, assembly GCA_042218235.1. Lineage (GTDB taxonomy): Archaea > Nanobdellota > Nanobdellia > Pacearchaeales > GW2011-AR1 > JBDGRI01. Next base: position 13,989 of record JBDGRI010000036.1, on the reverse strand, counting down.
TGATTGATTTCTTTGAATCTTCTTTGATTTCATCGCCTACTCCAATTATGCCTATAACAGACCCGTTCTCCGAAACTATCATGGTTGTAAGTCCTTTAGATTCAAAATCTTCTATTTTCTTTTTGTAGTTCTCTATAGAAACATTGTTTTCTTGCATAAATTTCGCGTTTCCTACTAAAACATTCTTGCTTCCAACCTTGCCTTTAACACCTTTTCCTCTTTCAACCTTGAAGTTTGAAACTTTTCTATACCTTTTAAGATTTGCATATTCTGTAATTGCCTTGGCTATCGGATGTTCTGATTTGTTTTCTAAACTTGCGGCAATGTCAAGCAAATATTTTTTATCGCTTTTCGTGTAAACTTCAGAAACTTCTGGCTTTCCTTTTGTTATCGTTCCTGTTTTGTCCAGTACTATGTGTTTTACGTCTTTCATTTTTTGAATTGCTTCTCCTTTTCTAATCAAGATACCTCTTTTAGCACCCATGCCCGAACCAACCATCAAAGCCGTCGGAACCGCTAAACCAAGCGCACAAGGACATGCTATAACTAAAACTGAAACGGCAACAGCAACAGCTTTACTTATTGTTGCCCCAAAAACCAACCATCCGGTAAAAGTCAAAGCCGCGATTATTAGAACCATCGGGACAAATACGTTCGTTACTTTATCCGCGAAATTTTGTATTGGAACTTTTGAAGATTGAGCTTCTTCTACAAGCTTTATTATGTTTGACAAATAAGTTTCTTCTCCTATTTTAGTTGCCTTTATATGTAAATTCCCGTCTTGATTTATTGTTGCCCCAATGACTTTGTCGTTTTTTGACTTTTCAGCTGGAACACTTTCTCCGGTAACCATAGATTCGTCAACAGAACTTTCTCCCTTAACAACAACTCCGTCGGTAGGAACTTTCTCTCCCGGCGTTACAACCATTATGTCTCCTTTTTGAACTTCAGAAATCTCAACTTCTTTTTCTTTACCGTTTTTCAGAATAGTTGCTTTTTTGGCTCCAAGTTCCAAAAGCTTTTGTATTTCTCTACCTGCTCTGCCTCGAGATTTTGCCTCTATAAACTTTCCAGTTATGAAAATTGCCATAATCATTGCGGCTACACCTGAATAATCGTCAATTGGCAAAAATAAATGCAGAATTCCTGTAACATAAGCAACAATTGTTCCGATTGCTATCAAAAGATCCATATTGAAATAAAATTTTGAAAGCCCCTTGAATCCGCCTTTAATCGTAGACCAGCCCAAAATGAACACTACTGGGAAAGACAATACTAAAAGAACTATCGGCAAGTAGGCTTCAGGAATTATGTTTCCTCCAAAAATTCTCTCGGAGAACATAAGAAGCATAACAGGAATTGCTATAACCCAACCCCAAATCATCTTTTTCTTCCAATTTTCTATTTCAGACTGGTCTGCAGAACCGTGATTGTGGTCGTGGTGGCTTTCATAAGAAATCTCTTTCATTTTGTAATTTCCGACATTTTCTATGGAATCTTTAATCTTTTTTTCGTCCAAATTTCCTTCAAATTCTATTTCTGCCTTTTTTGACATAAGTTGAACATCTGCTTTCTTTATAGAATCAATTTTCTCCAAACTTTTCTTTATATTATCCTGACAACTAGCACAATGCATTCCTTCTATTGAAATTGTAGCTCTTTTTGCCATTTTTCTTTAGTTTTTGAGAATACGAGAATTTATTTAAACTTTTCATGATTTTTTGTGGCATGGAAAAAACACAAAATGAATATTCTCTGCCAATAAGTAAGAGTGACTTCAGAGTTGCTTTTTCGGATTCTCGAGCACATTACGGACCTTTAGAAAACGCAGTAGATTTTCCTTTGCCTATAGGAACTGAAGTTCTTGCTGCAAGAGGAGGGAAAGTAATAGCAGTAAAGGCAGATTCTAATGAAGGAGGTACAAGTGAAAAATTCTCTAAAGAACCTAATAAATATCTCAATTCAATTTCCATAGAACATGAAAACGGAGAAATTTCCGAATACGCCCATCTTAAATATAATGGGGCAAAAGTGAAAACCGGCCAATATGTGGATGAAGGAGAATTAATAGGTTATAGCGGAAATACTGGGCTTTCTTCAGCACCTCATTTACATTTCCACGTAGCCAAGCTAGACAAAAATTCCCGGGCAGGTTTTAAGACTTTGAGAATTAAATTTCAAAGAACAGATCAAGATCAATACCTCTGTAGAAGATTTTACAGAAGAACAAAAAGAGTTTCTAGAAAGTTTATCAAACCAACCAACTCAAAACAAAAAGCCCAACGGCAATAATTAAAGTCGTATAATAAACTCTTTTGTTCCACTTTATAACTTTGGCTCCGTCGAATGGCATTGTAGGAATCATGTTGAAAGCTGCCAAAAGAGAGTTGATTGTTAAACCGAATCCTGCCAAAGTTGCAACCAATCCTTGACTGTAAAGAATTGCTAAAGGCAAGAAAATCAATGCCAAAACTATGTTTGTAACAGGGCCCGCAAGGGAGATTTTTCCGTTTTTCTCTGTAGAAATATTGCCCCTAATATAAACCGCACCGGGAGCAGCAATAATGAATCCAAAGAAAGAAACTACTACAGCAAAAACATTCATTTTGTAATCTGCCCTAAATTCAGCCCAACAATTATACTTTTGAGCATAAAACTTATGCATCAATTCATGAAGCAAAAAACCAATTCCCGCTGTAAAAAACGCAATTAAGAAAATTTCCAAAATTTGAGAATTAAAATCGGCTTTAATTCCTCCGGCTAAAAGTATAGAAAATGCTAGAGAAATCATAAATCCTGCAAATGCCAAGTCTTTCTTTTCACGGTTAGAATATTTCATAAAAAGACTGTGTTTAGAAACTTTAAAATTCTATTTGGTTAAATCTTTTCCCGTAAGTTCTTTTTCAAACTCTTTCCATTTGTTCGGTATTTCAAGATATGCTTCCTGACCGTGTTTTTCAACCGTAGATCGAACTTTTTCGACACCATTCTTTATAGTTTTACTATGGTTGTTTATATATTTGCCTGGCAACAGAAAGTCATAGAAATGATTTATTGCCCCGTATTCTGCAAAACCTTCAGACCATTCTTTGCCTTCTTTTGATTTAATCGTCTCTCTGACACTTTCTCCTTTAAGCGAATCCCATAAAGCATGAGATAATTCGTGCATCATTGTTCTATCTTCATTTTCATCAAGGTCTCTTAAGACCCTCGGTATATATTCGTCACTAAAATAGATATTTCCGGTAAAAGGAGAGTAGCTAGCGTTGGCCATAGAATGAGTTAATTTTTCAACGGGCTTTAAAACCGAGTACAACATTCTTCACCGTTTCCGGATTTTATCTTTCTTTCATTCTTAGAAAGGTGGTTAATTAAAAATTCATAAACAGCGTCTTCCGAGAATTCTGAGGGGAGTTTTACTTCAATTTCTCCCAGACTGACACTCGTTCTGTCTTCAATTTTTTGTTGGTAGTAATCCTTCATTTCGTTAAGGTATTCTTTATACTCGTTCTTTTTTGCTTCTGTCATTGGAAAAATGTTTTTTATTGCTGTAGTATAGAACTTCAAAACATATTTGGCCTCTTCTTTCAAAGTTTCTTTATCGATAGACTTCCTTTCTGCCATATAAGAAAGAAGTCAGAAACAAATATATAAAAATTTCGAAAGTGTTACTTTTAAAAAATTAAAACAAAAAAAGAATTAATAAATTTAAGCGGCTTCGCCTTCGAGTTCGTAGCCGGCTTCCTGCCAGCCTGCAATTCCCGACTCAAAATCTTTTACATTTTTGTAACCAAGCTCTTCAAGCTTTTCGGCAGCTTGTGGCGAGGCTTGGCAGTCGGTACTCGCACAATAAACAATAACTTCTTTGTCTTTGTCAGGAAGCTTTTCAGAAGCCTTGTCTTCTATTTCGTTAACCGGTATGTTTATGGCATCCGGCAAGTGCTTGGCCGTGTAACTGTCTTGGCCCAAAACATCGACTAAAACAAAATCTTCGCCATCATCGATTTTGCTTTTCAGTTCTTCGGCACTTATTGTATCCATTCTATTACCTCTATTGTGATTAAATTTATTTAAGCGCAATAGGCTGGAATCTCAGATTCCTGGGCCCTTTACGATTTTCTGGAAGAAAAGCGTAACGCCTCTTTCCCAGAACACTATCTAAACATGCTTTTCCACTTTATGAACTTTTCCATCAAGTTTACAAGTTTGCTTTTGAAAACAATTCCCTTATAGTCCAAAATGTAGGTCGGAGCAGTACTTATTATTGTCGGTATTTCTTCGACTTTGTAATCAGACTTTTCTTTGTCTTTAATGTCTTTAATGATATTTTTTGCAACATGCTTTCCTTCTTTTTCGGCCGTTTGAGCACGCTTTTTTTCAACACCTCCCTCTTGCTTTAAGAAACTGCAATCCCCTATTGCAAAAATGCCTATTTCGGATGTTTCGAGAAATTCATTAACTTTAATTCCTTGTTCGTTATATTCCAAGCCGAGGCTTTTTGCAACTTCAGGAATCTTAAATCCTGTAGACATTATCGTTAAATCTGAATCCACAGCTTTATGTGCATTTTTTATCTTACATTTCAGTTTTTTCGGTTTTATTTCTTCAATTTTACAATCTTCAATAACTTCTATGTCTCTGTCTTTAAGATGGTGCTTGACCTTTTCTTTGACTTTATCACTAAAGCCTGGCATCAACTCTATGCCTCTGAGGTGGATTTTTGGTGCCTCGGATTTTTTGAAGCATTTTTTCAAAAAGCACGCCAGTTCAACAGAAATCAAACCACAACCAATTATGTTTATTTTATTTTTAGAACCAAAATTGTCAAGTTTTTCTTTTATCTTGTTAGCATGGCCAATTGTCTTAAATCCAACGGCGTTTTCCGTCCCTTTTATCCCCAAAGTATTAATCTCTGCCCCGATCGATAAAACCAGATAATCATATTCATGAAAACCTTTGTCCGTTTTCGCCTTTTTGTTTCTAGAGTCGATACTTTCAAGCCCTTCTTGTTTAAACTCAACTCCTTTTTGGCTTAGCATTTCTTCCAAATCAAATGTAATATCTTCTTTTTTTCTTTCTCCAATAAGGTAATGATAGAGTTCCGGGGTGTATAGGCAACAATCACTTTTATCTAGAACTTTTATTTCGGCCTTTCTCCCAAGTTTTTTATTCAATGACAAAGCCGTCTCAAGGCCCCCAAAACCAGAACCTACAACAACTATCTTTGGCCTCTTTTCCATAGAAAAAGAAAAACAAAACTCTACTTAAATTTAGGGGTAATACTATTCGACTATTAGCTTTCCGTTCATTTCTTCAATAGAATTTCCGCAATACCTACCGCAACCCATTTTAAACTCGCCAACTTTGTCTGCCTTGAACTTAATTTCTTTCATCTTGCCTTGTATCGATTTTTCTTCGATTCCGTAAGCAGGAATTTCTATTCCTTGGTCCTCTCCCGAAGCACTTACCTCTAAGATGACTGTCTCATTATCCTTGGCTTCAATTTTTGAAGGTTCAATGCCTGAGTCTGTTGTAAGAAGAGTAAAATTTTTTTGCTTCACCCACTCCTTGCGGGTCTTTTTCATGTAGTTTTTCATTGCTATAGATGGAAGTACCTGTAAAGCTTCCTGATGAACCAACAACAAATAAAAGAACGGCTCCTATTAAGACAATTGCTGCCAAGCTTACTACCCAGCCACCTTTTTTGCGATCGGAGACTTCTTCGTCTTCCATATTGCCAGTGAAATTGTGCTTTTTTCTTTATAAATTCTTTGCCCGTCGAGAATTAGGGTAAAAATTTAAATACCAAGCAAGCATTTGAATGAACCTTGAGCGTTATTTCTAAATAAGTTTTATAAGTAATAAAATTTCTCATGTAGTATGAATCCTAAACAAAAGATAATTGTTCTTGCACATGCAAGAAGCGGAAGCAATTCTTTGATGGACGCACTGAACAAACACCCTAAGATCGACCTATTAAGAGAGCCCTTTAACGAGTCGAGGCCTAATTGGAAGAAAGGTCTTAAAAATTACAAGAAAGAATTAAAAGATTCCAAAAGTCTAAACAAAATCCTCCAGAAGATATTCAAAAAACATAATGGATTTAAGACACTTGTATACCAGATACCTAAGAAATACGGAAAAAATCTTTTTTCGAGAAGAGGGATGAAAGTCATAGTTCTTTACAGGAAAAATAAACTAAAGTCGGCAGTTTCTCTAGAGATCGCGAAACAAACCCGGGCCTGGCATGTAAAAGACAGATCAAAAGCTAAATCCAAGAATATAGGCCATCTAAATATAGACAATCTAAGAAATTTCATAAGATTCACCAAAGAGTCCATGCAGGAGAGGGCGGATCTTTTAGAAAGGCTTAATGTTCCTTACATGGAAGTGAGTTACGAAGAAATACACGAAGCCAAAAGGTCGAAGAGGTTGCGTAAAGTAAAGGAAATTTTTGAGTTTCTTGGTTATGAAATTCCAGACGAGAAAGAAATGGAAGAGATTGATAAAGTTCTTTCCCCCCAAGAGAAAAATAGCGAAAAAAGACCTATACATGAAGATACCAAACATCAAGGAAGTGGAGAGGAATTTAGGTTCAAAAGAAAACGGACATCTTTTTTATTCTGCCAGATAAGTTTTATAAACTTTCCAGAATTAATTTTTAAATGGAGTTAAGTAAAGACAACAAAAAATTGGTTGAGAGTTTCGGGGCAAAAAAGCTTTCTTCCCTGAAAGATCTGCCGGATTTTTATACTTTCCAAAAAGGTCTGATTTATTCTCACAGAGATTTTGACAAATTCAAAAAAGCTTTAGACAAAGGGGAAAAATGTGCAATCGTTTCAGGTTTAAATCCTTCTGCTACATTACATTTGGGACACAAAGTCGTTTTCGATACAAATCTTTATTTTCAAGAAAACTACGATGTTCCGGTTTTCATACCTCTCTCCGACGACGAGTCTTATGTTGCAGATAAGGTCAAAAATCAAGAAGAAGCCTTAAAGAACGCTATGGAATTAGCCAAGGAGCTTATTGCTTACGGATTCAAGTCAAAAAAGACATACATTATTATCGACCAAATTTATACAAATGTCTACAACTTAGCCTTCAAACTTTCAAAGAAAGTAAATTATTCAGAAATAAAAGCTACTTACGGTTATGAAGCTGAAGAAAACATCGGCCTACACTTCTTCCCTGCCGTCCAATCTGCCCACATTTTAATACCTCAAGAAAAGTTCGGGATAAAAAACATTTTAGTTCCGATCGGACCAGATGAGGATTCTCACATTAGAATTTGTAGAGATATTGCCTCAAGAGCTGGATTCTCTAAACCCTCAATAGTCCATTTATCTTACATTCCAGGAGTGGATGGAGAAAAAATGTCCGCTTCAAAAAATAATCCGATTTTCTTGAAGGACGACGAAAAAACAATAAAGAAAAAAGTAAACAAGGCTTTTTCCGGAGGGCAAGACACAATAGAAGAACATAAAGAAAAGGGTGGAAATCCCGAGATAGACATTCCTTGCCAATATTTAGCTAAATTCTTTTTAAGCGAAGAGGAAAGCAAGGACTTGTTTGAAAAATACCGCCAGGGAGAATATTCGACTGGAGATGTCAAAAAAATGCTATTCGAAAGACTTGTAGCAGATGTAACTGTTTTCCAAGACGGTCTCCAAAAAGTGAAAGACTCCGACTTGCGAAAATGTTTGATGAAAAACGAAAATAATTTCGATTTGGCTTTCAAAGAAGATTAATCTCTCAGTTCACCACCTAAATTTTCGTTCCTTATTTGTTGATCGGTTTTATACCGAGGAGAAACATCGTACCAATTAGATTTTATCCTGTCTACAAGCTCTATCCGATCACAATAAATTGCGTTCTTTCTTAATGTTTCACTAAAATAAGATTTATCTGCTTTATAGTCAATTATTGATTCTTTTGTATTAAGACTTTGTATGTCCCTATAAACTTCGAGTTTAAATTCTAAACTCTCTTTAAGTAGTCCATCCCCTGATATACCTACACGATAATCCCCTGATTTGCCCGATTTTTCCATATTGCTCCAGAATTATTGCGTAGCCGCCTCTTGTTCTTGGCCTTCACCGGAGCCTTCAGCTGGCTGCTCGAAGATTTCTTTCAATGTTTTGTCGCCTTGTTTTGTAACTTTCAAATCGACTTGAGAAATTGCAGACGAAATTATCCTCCCTCTAACAGTTTTCCTTAGTCTTAAGCCTTTAGGAGTATAATCAGACCTTTTCTTGTTCTCTTCATATTTTGGCCTTCTTCTCATTCCTTTGCCGTATCCCATAAGAACTTTCTTCAATCCCATGCCTTCAACATTTTCATGGGCCGGGAAACCTGAAGCATCACTAGCTCCTGCAATTTGGAACTCGTAACCCTGAAGGCTTGAATCTATTTCTTCGCCTTTCACTGTTTGCTTCAATTCTTTACCCTCTAGGGCATTACTTTCAGTACTAAAATTGTAAGTTTTTCCTTCACTTGTCCCGATATTAATTTTGAAAGCCATGGCTATTTGTTTGAGAAGGTTCTTTTTAAATCTTCTCATAGCAATGAAGAAAAGATTATAAGGTAGAATATCAATAATTTGAGATGGAATCCTCCAAACCGGAAAGAATTCCGAACTCATGGCATTATTGGGAAAATCTGGAAGAAGAGAAGTATTATGCCGGAGTTTCCGAACTAGTAAGGGCTTTAAGGAATTTCGGATCTAAACCGGATTTCTTGATCGATGGAGTGGATTTTACTATAAAATGCCCGGAAAGGCCGACTAGCTATAAAGACAACCAACATGGATCAGGAAAAAGCTTGGAGCTTGTTGCCAAATATATCAGTCTAAGTTTTTCGGAATCTGATTCCCGCTTTAGAAAGGCCCAAATTAAACACGAGATTTACGATTGCCCTTACACAGGAACTCCGGAAAAAAGCCACTTATTCAAAATCTCTGACGGGAATGGTGAAAGGGCTAGACTGTCTTTCATCTATGGGCCTTCTTCAAAATCAGAAAGAAAACTTTTCTGGGATCCTCCAAAGAAATCATATCAAGAAAGCAATTCCGATAAGAATTAGGGCAGCAATTAGCTCAAAAATTCCGGCTTTACGAATCTTTTTCTTGCTACTTGCAATTTTTCTTATTTTTCTAGAAGACCAATTTGGGAATGCCAAAACCACTATACTTTCAAGTAAAGCCAATGCTCCTATAGTCCATAAAATTGCAGATGCTGTTCCTGCCATAAGTAAGAACAGTAAAATGATTATTTAAACTTAACTCTATTGCCCCCAATCAGGATTATCGATTCTCTTAACTTCAGCTATTTCTTGTAAAATTTTGATCTCTTCTTGAGAAAGCAAATCTTTATGTTCCTTGAATTTCCTGAACTGCGATTCTGAAATGTCTGTATAGACATATTCTTTGTCTTTCATAAACCTTTCAAAGTTAATATTCGGTATAGAGATTGCTACATCCATGCCGGTTGAAGCCTGATTTACGGCCTCATTCTGAGATTGAATTCCTTTAATTTTACCGATTTTTTCGCCTCTTTCGCTTATTAATTGCAGGCCTTTCTGGATTTTTCCGCCTTCAACACTCACGCCGAAGATGGCCGGATTTGTATTCCTGAAAACAAATTTGTGAAGAACTTTTGCTTTTCCAATTGTCGAAAGCTCCATAAGACGCCTTTTTTGAATTTCTTTTGCTTTTTCCTGTCTAAATTCAGAAGTATTTTCTATAAGCTTATAAACAACATCGTCAGTGATTATCTTTATTCCGTCTCCCTGTTCTTTAGCCAAGGATTTAGCATCTTCCGAAACAGAAACATTGAAACCTACAACTGCAGCATCAACTTCATTTATCTCTACGTTGGCCTTTGCAGAAATTATGTCTGTTTTGTTGATGTCTCCGATGTCTGCTTTAACTACAGGAATGTCGTTTTCCTTCAACAAATAAAGCAACGCTTCCAAACTCCCTAAGGAATCCGCCTTGGCAATAACTCCTTGTTTTGACAGATAAGAGTTTATGTTTTCGCTAATCTCCTCCTTGAACTTCTTTTCTATTTCTTCTTTGTTATTTTCGTAAACTTCAAAAGGCATCCCCGGCAAAACATCGCTTTTTTCGATCAATTGCATCCTCATTCCAGTAGCCGCTCTGACTTTTTCCGAAGTATCGAACTTTGTGGACAAGGGCCTAATTTCTTCTAAGACCCTGATTCTCGAAATAAACGGATCCCCTTCCAAGTTTGAAAGAGCGATACTGTCAGAGTTTTTTAACTCACCATCGTAAAGAATCGCCTCTACATAAGGAATCGATTTTTCTTTTTTAGTTTCTAAAACGACCCCTTTAGCCTTATCGCCTAACTCAAGTTTGTTTTCAAGATATCTTTGACTTAACCCACAAAGCATCATTATTAATTCCGGAATTCCTTGTTTTGTTTCGGCTGAAGTAGGAACCAATGCAACCTTTTTCGAGAAATCCGAAATGTTGTAATACAAATCCGCATCCAAACCGTAAGATTGTAAAGAACTTATCAGGGTCATGTATTTTTGGTCAAAATCGTTTTTAACAGGTGTCTTTTGAGAATCTATACTCTTTTTCAAAGGAGTGTCGTTAGAATCCGGAGATCTCCATCCTGAAATGTTGTCTATTTTGTTTAAAGCAATAACAAAAGGAACTTTATTATGCTTCAAAATTTTCAAAACCTCCGCCGTTTGAGGCTTTATTCCGTCGTTTATATCAACAACTAAAACTGCCAAGTCAGCCAAACTTCCTCCTCTTTTCCTTAAATTTGTAAATGCCGCATGCCCAGGAGTGTCAATCAATAAAAAACCGGGGATGTCTAGGTTGATGCTTTGCTTTTCTATTAAAGGACAAGCTCTCTTCAGCTGGTCTGCAGTATAAGAAGTAAAGGATATCTTTTGAGTTATTCCTCCACTTTCAGAATCTTGGATAGCACTCTCTCTAAGACAATCTAAAACCGAAGTCTTTCCATGGTCCACATGCCCACACAATGTTACTATTGGTTGCCTGAGGTTATTTTCCGCCATTTTTTGTTCCTCCATTTAATTGGAAAAGGAGCTTAGGTTGAAATCCTGAAAGGATATTTCTAGGCCTGAGGTTATTTTCCGCCATTTTTTGTTCCTCCATTTAATTGGAAAAGGAGCTTAGGTTGAAATTTCTTTGAAATCTTTCCAAGCTCAAGATTATTTTCTTTCATATTATTACCTCTCTAAAATAGGTAAATCGCCACTTAAAAAACTTGTTTATTCTAAAAAATTTAAAACCCCGTCTTTCTACCGGCCAGGATGTTCAAATGGTTAGATGAACCCTATGTATTAGAAGTTCTCGTTGTTATAGGAGTGGCCACACTAGCAATTCTTTTTGAAGGACCTTTCAAACTCGAGGAGATGGGGACCTTTCTTACAATTGTCGGTTTTGTGTACGGTGTTTTAGCAGCATTTACAATGACTCATGCCTGGAATAGATTCGTTAATATCCGGGCTCACAATAGCCAAGAGGCTAGTGCCTTAATCAATTTAGTATTTTTATCAAACTCGTTTAAGGAAAATAAGCTTAAGAATGACATTAAAAAGAAGGTCAAAGACTATTGCGATTTTATGCTGAGAAGCAAATGGGGGGAGGTCAAAGGAAGAATAGGAGAAGCAGATAAGAAGCTTTTGGGAATTGTCTCGACAGTTAAACGAATAAAAGTATCCGAAAAAGAGGATGCAATAATAGATAAGTATATGGACCAGTTGATAACTATTTCTAATAACAAGTCCAACCAGATGGTTTTGACTGCTAACCGAGTCACTAAGGAACACTGGATTTTGCTAGGGTTTTTGTCACTAGTTACCTCCCTAGGATTGTTTTTAGCCAATGATCCTTCTTCATGGCTTTCTGTTTTCACAACCGCAGCAGGGGTCTCGGTAATAACTCTTATAATAATAGCCATTTACGATATGGACAATTTGAGCTTTGGAACAGAAGCGGTAACGGTTGCACCATACAGGAGAGTTTTGAATGTTATCGAAAAATTCTAAGTTTAGAAAATCTTTATAAGAACACTATTCTTTAAACTAACATGGAAGATATAGAAAAGGATTTTCCCGAAAAAAAGAAAAAGATTACTTTAAGAAATTCGAGGATGATTTATCTTCCTTACTACTTAATGGCTCTTGCTCTATTAGCGTTAGGAATTTACGCCGATACAAATACTTCTACAGAATTAGCAACTTATGGTTTATATGCTTCGATAATTTTTGCCATTGTAGTAATTTTCTTTGCAGAAGGCCACAGGATGCTCAATATTTACGAAATAACTCCTGAATACATAAAACATCATTTTGGCATGGTCGCTAAAAACACAAAAAGCGTTCATATAAAAACCATAAGCGACTTTGTAGTAGAACAAAATCTCTTGCAAAGATTATTAAATTATGGAACCATTGAGTCTCACAGGTATACAGAGGGAGAAACAATGGACATAATCCTTAAAGGAATTCCAAGTCCCGACAAATATGCAAGAATTTTACAAAAACAACTAGCAAAGAAAATTTAGAAAATGGCCGAGACAAAACTTAAAGATCATTACAAGATTGAAACATGGAAGAAATGGGCCTTCCGGATTTTCTTTGTTTTGATAGCCGGTCTTTTGGTTTACATCTCGTTCTTCGCAGGTTCTTCCGGAGGTTCTGATTCTGGAGGAGCAGATACAACAGGAAACTTTTTTTCTTCAATCACGGGAGGATTTTCCCTAACGGGCGGAGCTATTAAAGTTTCCGAATTGGAAAGCCCAATAACAATTAATGCCAAGCTTTCAGTTCCTTCAAAATTCTCTTTAGATGAAAGGTTCTCAAGGCTCGAAATTTTGTTCTCTTCGCCTACTAGCTTCAATTTAGGCGACCAATCTTTCAATTTCTCTGAAGGCGATAAGCTCATTTTAGAAAATTATCGAGGCGAATTATCAACCACTAACGAAACAGCCCATTATAGAATTGAAGGTGAAGCTTCAAAAGCTGATTTGAAAGGAATAACCATGTCTGCTCAAGGAGAAACTTTCGATGTATTTTCCTCAAGTGTGGCCACAAATTCAATCAACGCTACAAATGTTTCACTAGGGAATTTTGAACAAAACACCTCCGGAAAAATAAATGTAGGAAACAACATATTCAATCCTCAAAAAGAACTAACAATAATTGAATCTTTCACTGGCGACATTTCTCTCTCTTCAAAAGGAATAAATCTTAAAGGAAAGGCAGAAAGCTTACAAATTAAAGGCGAATCAGATATTTCTGTTTCTAATTAGTTCTTTTCAAAAACTTCCTTAATTTAGTCAAATTCCAAGCGTTCAGAATGTCTCCGTTTTCACACCATGCTCTTCGGGCTTGACCAACTCCAACATCTAAATATTCCGCGTTTCCCTTATCATGAGAATCCGTTCCAATAGAAATTTTTGCTCCTTTTTCTTTAGCCTTTTTTATCTTAGTATCATTTAGGTCAATTCTCGGCGAAGCGTTAGCCTCTAAAGCTATTCCCTTTTCCGAAGCCTTTTCTATTATTCTGTCCAAATCAACTTTGTATCCTTCTCTTTTACGAAGAACTCTTCCGGTTGGATGACCTATAATATTTACATTTTTGTTTTCCATTGATTTAAGAATTCTTTCAGTCATTTCTTTTTCCGACATTTTGAATCCCGAATGAACAGAAGCTATAACAACATCTAATTTTTCCAAAATTTCGTCTGGAAGGCTTAAACTCCCGTCTCTCAAGATGTCGATTTCAGAACCTTTAAGCAATTTAACTTTTGATTTTTTATTAACCTTATCAATTTCTTTCCATTGTTTTTTGATTCTTTTTTCATCTAGTGCATTATAAATCCCCCCATTTTGACTTCCGTGGTCAGTTATTGCCAAGTACTTATAGTCTAATTCCTCTGCTTTGTCCGCCATTTCTTTTATTGTGTTATTCCCGTCGCTCCA
>JBDGRI010000035.1:0-2938 GCA_042218235.1 Candidatus Pacearchaeota archaeon | reverse complement strand
GCTGTTGTTTTAATTGGCTTGGTGGTTTGGTTTGTTTGGAATAAGAATTCTAAGTGAGTTTAGTCATTTGTTTTTGAGAAATATTTATAAATAAGTTCATCCTTATTTTGAAAGAAAATGGGCAATTTGAAAAAAGGTGTGGTTTTAGTTTCTTTTTTTGTGGCTTTAGTTTTAGTAAGTCTGTCCGGAGTTTCTGCGACATTTGAATTTAATGGTACTGTTTTAGGGCCTAACGGAACTAAATTAGGCAATAGCATGGATAATGCTACTTTGAATGTTAGCGTTAAAAAAAGGAGTCCTAGAGGTCATTTGACTTCAGTTTATAGTGATAATTCTACAAATGTTTCTTCTGACGGTAGCTTTAATATTTCTTTAGAAGAGAATTCCTCTTACTTTTATCAACCAAAAGTTACTTATTATTCCGGCGGAAATAATGTCAAATATGTTTCACAGTCTCCTCCCGCTTTGCCTTTGAACAAATTTAAGAGCCTTTCAAATGTTACTTTTTATTTGAGGCAGGCAGGAACTATTAATATAACTGCTTTGGATATGAAGAATTCCAGCGAGCGTTCAAGTTTTTTTAATTACGATGTTGTTGAGACTGCTTCAGGTGCTGAAGTAGCTGATGGGAAAGGTCAATGTACTCCTTTGCCTAACTGTGCTGCTTCTGCTGTTTTTAACGTTCCGAAAAACAGGAATTATACAATAACTATTTTTGGTCAAGGTCCTCCTTTAAGTTTTGAGTGGAATAATTTTTCTTCAAGTAGTTCTTATAACATAAGCAATATTTCAAGTTATAATGCAAGTAGCGAAACTTTGCATAAGCAATTTAATTGGTCTATGTCGATAGTTAATATTACCGGGCAGTTTAATGAGTCTGGCGTTAATGGATGGGATAATTTGACTGTTATGCCTCTTTTGATAGAGCCGGGAAACGCTGTTTCTTTCAGTGAAGGGAATATGCCTATGAATTTAGGCAATTTTGATGCCAATTTGACAAAGGGCAGTGTTTTCAATGATACATATAATCTTTCCACAGGGAATTATACTATAGGTGTTCCTCAGCCTGCTGAAACTATGGATACAATATTGTTTGCGATAGCCAGAAATGGTTCGGATTATTATGGAGGTGTTAGAAATATTTCTTTGAATAATGTAAGCCAGGGAGATGTTTTTAATTTTAATGATAACAATACTTTCAAATATTTGGGTAATTCTACAGGAAGACAGGCCTATGGAGACAACATAAGCAGCAGGAATGTGACTATTCCGGATGCGAATAGAGATAAGTGGGCAAGTGTTAATGTTTCTATACCTAAGCAAAAGTTTGAGCTAGTTAATGCAAGCAACAATAAGACTTTATCCGATGTTAGCGGGCAAGTAGAAATAACTATCGACTATTCAGATTATGGAGCTAAGCAAGTTAACTTTAGAAAGACTATTAGTGCTGATAATAATGGGACATTTTATCTTCCTTTGTTGAATGCTTCATCTATAAAAGAAATGGTCGTTTATACTAAGAATTATGCTCCAAAGAGGTTTAGCAAGCCAATTCCTATTAAGAATAACCAAATTCCTTTAAGCGAATTTAATCCGAAAACTATTAGTGGAGGAGGAAGTTCTGTTAGTATAGAACTTTATGAAAGTAATGCAACTTGTGACGAGCCTGCTACCAGTTGTAAGCCTACTTTGAGTACGACAAAGAGTAAATTTAATCCTCTAGAGCCTGTTGTTGGGGGAGGGGACTTGAACTTTAAGATGGGTACAGGAAATGTGGAAGTTAAGTTTATTGATGTTGATTTGTTAGCTTCAGGCCCTCCTACAGGATTGTTTGACAGCGACTCAAGTGGATCTACCAGTGGAGGATTTAGTAAGGCTTTAAGGTTTGGCTCTAACGGCCCGAGTGTTTATGACTATGTTTTAGTTTCTATTCCTTATACAGAAGGAAGTTCTTCTCAAAGCGGTTTAAACGAGTCTGCTAAGACCAATATTTCCATTCCTAATTTTTATACAGAAGATGATAGCGGAAATATTGACTGGAGTAGTCCTAGTTGGAATACTTCTGTGAACGGAACTAATGCTACGCACCTTGCAGGAAACATTTCTCACTATTCGGGTCATGAGTCCGAATGGCAAACTTTGATGAATGATAGTACTTGTGTAACTAACAAGTCGAAGCTTAATTCTACAAATCCTTGTTATAAAGACAAATCCAATAATAGGCTTTGGGTAAGATTGCCTCACTTTTCAGGTACCGAGCCTAGTGTTAGTGGCGGTTCTGTAAGTGCAAGTTCAAACAACAATAAAAACAACAACCAAGGTTCTTCCGGCGGTTCAAGTAATGGGGGCAGTGTTAGTGGTCCTTCAAAATCTCATGGATGGAGTGAAATTGGCCCTGGTAAGAGCGAAGTTATGAAAGGATTTGGAAAGGAAATCGGCGTTAATGAGATTAAAATAAGTGTTAAGAATAAAGTCCAGGATGTTGTAGTCGATGTAAAGAAACACGACGGCAAGCCTGCCGAAGTTTCTGTTGAAAAGTCCGGAAAAGTATATCAGTATTTAGAAATAGATACTAAAAACTTGAACGAGAATTTGGATAAAGCAACTGTAAGAGTTAAGGTTGAGAAGTCTTGGGCCGAAAACAATTCTTTGGGCAAAGAAGATGTGGTTGTTTCTAAATTTGATGACTCTGCTGAGAAGTGGAATGAGTTAGAGACCTCTTTTGATAGTGAAGATGAAGAGTTTTATTATTACAAATCCGAGGTTAATAGCTTTAGTTATTTCTCGATAGGTGAGAAGACAGTTAGCGAGAATGGTTCTGGCAGTGGATCAGATTCCCAGGAAGAGGCTTCTAAGGATTCTGGGCAGAAAGATAGTGGGGCGACAGGAGGAACTACTAATCAAGCGGGTGAGGGATTCCCGACTTGGGCATGGATAG
>JBDGRI010000034.1:0-1458 GCA_042218235.1 Candidatus Pacearchaeota archaeon | reverse complement strand
GATAACTATTAGCAAATGGAAAACTCAACATAATTATAGCTTGTACTAAGGCCATTAAGATTACCGTATTAATAAGAAACTTTCGTCTCAAAAACATTTTACAAAACTGGGCTAGGCACACAACTTCTAGTTGCAAACCTAAAGACGTCGTTAGTATTTATATGTTTTACAGTAAATATCCAAGTACTGTTTGGCGCACTAGTCCTACTTATTTCGTATTCATTATAAAGATTTGTATAACTATGCTCATTAAAATTACAATAATTAGCCTGTTGACTTACAATTTCGTTAGAGACCATTGCAATATCATGAAGACGCGTAAACATACTAAATCCAATATTCTCGATTTCAGCAGACTCGTTTGTCTTGTCCAAAGTCCATGAAGTGTCCTTCAACCCTAAACTCAATTCCCCTCTGGATAAATTAGAATAGAAATTACTTCTTTTGTAACCAGGACCGCGGACATCAAAACCATTGTCTTCATAGGCATCTCTCAAATTCGAAACACAGTCAGCAAATTTACTAGAGACCTTGCCTTCAATTTCTTCGTCCAATCCTCCGACGAAATTAGGGTCTAAAACATTACATGTATCGAAATAAGAAGCCGAGTAACAAAGATAGGATATATTTGTGTATCCATTAGTGTAAGAATCATTAGTAAACTTAAACCTAATTGTATCTTCCGAATCAAAATTTCCGCCTCTAACACCCAATCTCCTTAAGGTCCTACGAACATCATCCTCCATACAACTCTTCAAAAATGCCGAAGGGCTTTGAACGTCTTGGTTTCCAGAAACTTCCTGAGAATCGCCAGAACCTCCACTCAATAAGAAGTATAATACAATTCCTCCAACTACCAAAACGGCGAGAATTATGAATATCGTAACCTGACCTCTCTTGTCGTTATCGGAAGACCTCTTTTTCAAATAATCAAACATATCTTTAGCAAGAAATTTATATTTAAAAACATTTTCCACCCCCGTGAGAAAGAAATAAATAGTTAAATCTTTTGGCTAGATAATGGAAGAAATCGAAAAAATTGCGAAAAAATTCAACTTAAAATTCATTATCATATTCGGGTCTAAAGCAAAAGGAAAAGAAAAAAATCACAGCGACCTCGATTTAGCATATTATCCGGAAGGAGATGTAGACAACAAAAATTTGTATCAAGATCTAATGGAACATTTTAAGAGAGCAGACATAGATTTAATCGACTTAAAAAAACGAAAAGCCACTTATTCATTTTCACTTGTTTAAAAGAAGGAAAATTACTATATGAAAATAAAGAAGGAATTGTAAACGATTTTTTATGGAAGTCCTACCTAAATTATAAAGACTTCGAAAGATTCTATAAAAAGAAAAAAGGCGTAATAGAAAGAAGACATTCTTAAAAAAATAAAAAAATAATAAGAAAAAAGTTAGAAAGCCTATCCAATTTATTGGAAAAACTTGAAGAAA
>JBDGRI010000033.1:0-31954 GCA_042218235.1 Candidatus Pacearchaeota archaeon | reverse complement strand
TATTCATCATTTTTACATTTTAACATGAATAAAGAACAATTAATCGAAAAAATAAGTTCTAAGAAAGAGTTTTCTGATTTGCCTAGAAAAGATGTTGGATTGGCATTTGAAAAATTTGACAAGCCAGAGTATACTGATGAAGAAAAAGTAGATTATACGAGAGATTTATTGAGAAAGGTTTTTTCTGCTTTTGTTAGCCAGAAAATTTTATCCTTAAAGGACAAGGATGAAGAGTGGGTTTTGAGAAAACATATTTCTACAAAAGAGAGGCTTGAAAATTATGAAGAGCTTTATTCAAAGTTGTTGGAAGAGTATGAAAATGTTTCCGTTGTTGACTTTGGTGCAGGGGTTAATGGCTTTAGTTATAAGTTTTTTCCATCGGATGTTGAAGTAAGTTATTTGGCTATTGAGTCTATGGGCCAATTAGTTGATTTAATAAATTATTATTTTGAAAAGCAGGGCATTGAAGGTAAAGCTGTAAAAGAAAGTTTGTTTGATTTAGAAAACGTTAAAAAAGAAATCGGAAAATACAGTTTTCATAAAGTTGGTTTTTTGTTTAAGACGGTCGATTCTTTGGAAATGTTGAAATGGAATTATTCTAAGGAATTTTTGAAAGAAATAGTTCCTCTTTTTGAAAAGGTAGTTATTAGTTTTGCGACTAGGAGTTTGATTAGTAAAAAGAAGTTTGTTGTTGATCGTTCTTGGATTGTAAATTATTTGGAGGAGCAGTTTGAAGTTTTGGAAGATTTTGAATTAGGTAATGAGAGGTATTTGGTTATTTCAGGTTAGATTTTCAGTAAATATTTAAATCGTTTTGAGTTATGGTTAGCATGGCAGGATGGGACATTTTTGAATACTTGCTTGAAGGAAAGAGAAGGGGCCTTGGTGATTTTGAATTAAAAAATCATCTTTTGAGGAATGGTTTTGATGAAGATTATGTTGAAGAATCTTTTTTTCAGTTGAATAACGAGTTGAGAATTAATCGGAAGGAAACCCTTCCAGCATTCGGCACATACTCTAACGAAAATTTTGAAAAACTACTGCCGAATAGCTAATGCATTAATTTTAATTCTATTGTTAAAAAACTTGAATCTTGGAAATATTTTTAAATTATAAATGTTTTTTATGGGAAAAGTGGTGATATAATGGGAAAAAGGACTATAATTGACTATTTGATTGAAGGGAAACAAAGAGGTTTTAGTGATGAAGTTCTTAAAGACGATTTGATGGATAATGGTTTTGATGAACAAGTGATTGATGGTGCTTTTTACCAACTTCACTTTCAGATGAACTTGCAGAGCCGTAATAAGGCGAGGGAAGTTAGGGATAGTTCTGATTGGGCGGATGAGTTTGATGAAGATTCTTCTCAACAAATGCCGGAACACCCAAGTAATGGCGAAAAGAAGCCTACTAATGTTAGAAAGAAAAAGGATAGTGGTTATAATCAAGGAGCAATAGAAGGGATAAAGCATCGGGGTTGGGGATTAGTTCTTTTGTTTACCATGATTACATTTGGTATTTATGGTCTTGTTTGGTTGATAAAAACTACCAGGGAGTTGAGGAATAATACCGATTCTGCCCCTAGTCCGCATTGGCTATGGTCCATAATAGCTATGCCGGTTGGTGCTGTGATGGGCGGCGGAGGGTTTATTACTAGTTTTTTAGGCTTTGGAACTGGTTCTTCGGGATTGGCTGCTTCAGGTGGTGCTCTTATGTTTATTGGGTTGGGTCTAATGGCCTTTTACTTAATAGTTATGATATATTACAATGTTTTCTATGCACTGGCAATAAACGAATTGAGCGGATTTAGCAAAGCAGGAACTATTGCCCTCTGGATACTTTTGCCTATAGTTGCAATTCCTGTATCGCAAGTGCAATTAAACAAGTTTGCCGATGATGATTAAATGCCTTCTAAACAAGACAATACTTTGCCTTTAGTTACTCATTTGTTGGGGCTTTTTGTTTTTCTTTTAGGTCCTTTGATAATGTTGATTGTTGCAGAGGACAAAAAGACAAGAAATCATGTCAAAAAAGCTCTGAATTGGCATTTGAGTGTTTTGATTTATGGAGTTGTGGGAATTGGAATTGCCTTAGTTCTTACTTTTCTTTTAGTCGGTTTTATGCTGATTTTTACTATTCCTTTGGCACTCTATGTAATGCATTTAGTATTTTCGATAATTGCAATTGTCAAAGCAGGCGAAGGTGAATTCTGGAACTATCCGCTTTCTATAAATTTCTTTGATATGGAGTAGTTATGGAAGATTTAAAGAGATATATTAGAGAAGGCAGAGAAAATGGTGTTTCTGACAAGAAATTAAAAAAACACCTTCTGGATAATGGGTTTAGCGAAGACCAAGTTGAAGATGCCTTTTTGGAGTTTGACACAGAAGAGATTAACGAAGATTCCGAAAAAGAAAGATCATCTTCGAAACAATGTAGGAAAGATTTGCCTGAAGAATTTATGGATGATAATAAGAATTTTGGAAAATTTGCTAAGAAGTATTCTGGTTATGCTATTTCCTCGGTAAGATAAGGTACAAGATTTCTTTCGGTATTGCTGGCTTTTTGTTTTTGTTAGGATTTTTTTGGGAATTGCAGTTGATCCTAGTTTCTTTGTTATATCAGCCTTTTGTATAATTCCTTTAGGAGTAGGCCTTTTGTCCAGATATAATGTTAAGAGAGCTGAGAAGTACTGGGAAGAAAGAGAGGAAATGAAGAAAAAAGGCAATTCTTCAAAGAAAAATGATGAAGAAAATTATTTCGATTTCAGTAAGAAAAGTACTGTAGGCGGCTACGCTTATGTATTTGGGCTTTTTTTGGTTTTGTAGGTTTAGGATGGATTCCGCCTTTGATAATTTACAAATCTAGGGAAGACAAAATCGATAAAGAACATGCTAGGAGAGCATTAAATTGGAATCTGAGTTTTTTGATTTACTCTGCAACTATCCCTATATTCATTCTGGTTTTGAAGGTCGGACTTTGGGCTGGCTTGATTGCTTTTGCTTTTGGGGTTGCTCACATAGCATTTTCGTTTATCGCAGCTAACAAAGCAAAAAGAGGACAGTTCTGGGACATACCTTTATCAATAAATTTTGTTTCTGTGAAAAAGGAGAACAGGATTGAAAATGACAAAGAAAATTGAAAATTATCTGAGAAAGGGTAGAGAAAGAGGAGTTAGTGATAAGGAGTTGAAAGAGCAGTTATTGGATGCAGGATTTAGTAA
The DNA here is from genome assembly GCA_042218235.1 of Candidatus Pacearchaeota archaeon. Lineage (GTDB taxonomy): Archaea > Nanobdellota > Nanobdellia > Pacearchaeales > GW2011-AR1 > JBDGRI01. Next base: position 28,731 of record JBDGRI010000033.1, on the reverse strand, counting down.
ACATAATATAAACAAAGCTTTCAGGGAGTTGAAAAAAGGTTCTGAAGAAGAAAGAGATAAGAGAGCAGAAACTCGTGCTAAGGCATCAATGTTTATTCAAGGGGCAGTTACCGGAGATACGCCGTTTAAGGATAGGGTTTTATTGTATCTTTTTAATTTGGGATCTATGGTTCTAATAGCGGTTTTGCCTTTACTAGTTCTTTGGTTTTCAAGGAATCCTTTTTTGAAAAATCAGGCTAAGCTAACTCTTAATTGGCATTTTAGTTTTTTGATTTATGCTGCTTTTTCAGGACTTTTGATGTTTATTTTAATCGGTTTTTTACTGGGGCCATTTTATTAATGTACCATATAACCATTTCGGTTTTTTGTGCTAGAGCAAATGCTTACAGAGGTTTGACCTGGAAGATTCCTTTATCTATAGAATTTATTTCTGTAAAGGCAGATGCAGAAGGAAAAGAGATATTCGATCTTTCTAAAAAATAAGTAATTTTAAATAGCCTTTTCTATTATTATTTTTATGGCAGAAAGAGTTAAAGACAATTTTCAGAAGAAGACTTTGAGTAATGGCATGACGGTTATTTTTGAAAAGCGAGAGGTGCCGGTTGTTAGTGTTGCTTTTGCTTCCAAGGTGGGAGGAATTAACGAGGATGTTGAAGAAAAAGGAATTTACCATTTTATGGAGCATTTGCTCTTGAAAAGAACTAGTTCCAGAGGACCGACAGAAATTTCTGCTGAGATTGAGGACAAAGGGGGTTCGATGAACGCAATGACTTCCGAAGAATTTACTGCTTATCATTGTAAATTGCCTTCACAGCATTTGGATAGTGCTTTGGACGTTCTTTCGGACGCTGTTAAAAACCCTGTTTTTGATTCGGATGACTTGGAAAAAGAAAGGAAAGTTATTTTTGAAGAGATTAAAATGCATCACGATAACCCTATAAGATATGTTTTCGATGAAATTCAGGATTGTTTGTTTACTGGTACTATGGGAATGAATTTGGCAGGCACTCACGAGACTATGAATTCCTTGAAAAGGGAGGATTTGAAAAGACGTTTTGAAGAAGCTTATCGGCCAGACAACCTAATTTTATGTGTTGTTGGCAATGCAGATTTTGATAAGGTTGTTCAATTTGCCGAAAATAGTTTTAGTCAGGAAAAATCTGAAGTTTCTGAACAAGAATTTGAAGAGAAGAAAGAATCAAAAACTGAAGAAAGAGAAGGGATTGACCAGGCTAATTTAGTTTTTGCTTATCATGTTCCTAAGGCTGAAGAGAAAGGGAGTTATGCTGCGAAAGTTTTGAGTTCCTTGATGGCCGATGGGATGAGCTCTCGGTTGTTTGAAGAAATAAGGGAAAAAAGAAACTTGGCTTATGCTGTTAAAGGTGGAGAAGATATAAGCAAGAATTTTGCATTTAATTTTGTATATGTCGGAACCACTAAAGATAAAGTAGAAGAAGTTAAAGGCTTAATTTTGAAAGAATTTGAAAAGGTTGCCGAAAATTTGACTGGAGAAGAACTGGAAAAAATTAAACAAAAGATGATTGGAAGCCATAAGGTTTCTATGGAAGATTCCGAAGACCAAATGTCTAATTTGATTGAGTCAGAAATAGAAAGTTCGGCTGAAGAATTTTATGATTTCGAAGAAAATGTTTCTCAGGTCGATTTAGAGGAAGTTAAAGATTTGGCTAAAAAAGTTGCAGACGGAAATTATAGCTTCTTTGCTTTGGTTCCTAAGGATTCTGAGGAATAGTTAAAATTATAAATTAGTCTCTTTGTTTTGTTTTTATGGAGATTATAAGAGTTCCGGGTTTGAATGGTTTAGGAAATACCGAAGGTTGTGAGAAGGCAGGTAATGAAGTTGTCAAAGAGTTAAGGAAAATTTATTCAAATGAAAAAGGTAAAGCAATAGATACAGATGCTTTGCACTTCGAAGAAATCCATGTTAACAACTCTAATTTGCCTGAAGCAAGTGAACTAATTTATAAGAATTCTTATGAGAGGCATTTAATTAACGATAAGTTGGCCTTTTTGGGAGGAGACCATTCTATAAGTTATTCTTTGGTTAAAGGTTTTTGGGAATATTGTAAGGAGGACGGTAAAGAACCTTGTTTGATTGTTTTTGATGCACATCCAGATTGTATGTCTTCTGCTGATAGCGAAATTCCGACACATGAAGAGTGGTTGAAAGCTTTGGTTGATAGTGGCTTCCCTGCAGAAAATGTTTTGGTTGTAGGTTTGAGAAATTCTTATCCTGAAGAGTCAGAGTTTATGAAAGAAAAAGGAATACAATCTGTTGATTTGAATAAGTTTATGGAGGACCTAACGGAAACTTCTGATGTTTTGATGGAATTTACACGGGGAAGAGAGGTTTATGTTTCAATCGATGTTGATGTGGTTGACCCGGCTTTTACTCCAGGTACGGGCTATAAAGAACCAGGAGGTTTTACCAGTCGGGAATTTCTATATGTGTTCCATAGAATAAATAAAATTAAAAACTTGAAGACGATTGACATTGTTGAGATAAATCCCGATAAAGATAGAGATAATTTGACTTCGCGTTTCAGTGCGAAAATTTTGTCGGAGTTTATATAAATCTTGTTAAAAGAGCAAACAACTAAGGTTTGCCCTTTTTCAAGTAAGGAAGTGAAAAATGACAAATGGACCTAGGAATAAGTTCCAGTCCATTGCGCTTTTACAAAGCGGAGGCGCAAAATCACAACGGGCCGCCAAAACAAAGTTTTGAGCCCTGTATGTCCGCTTTTCCAATTAAATGAGGAGAAAAATCGAACATGGGCTAGAGAGATCTCAGAAGAGATTTCACCCATGCCCGCATTTCAAAATAATGAGGAGGAAAATCGAACATGAGCCACCAAAATAAATTTGAGCCTTGCATTCCCTCTTTTCTCAAGAGGGATGGGAGAAAATAAGAAATGAAGTGTTTTATTGCAGTTGAGGTTCCAGAAAATGTTAGATCAAGGATTTTTCACGCTTTTGAGAATTTGAAAAAATCTGGTTTTTGTAAAGGTAATTTTGTCAGGAAGGATAATTTGCACTTAACTATAAAATTTTTAGGCGATATTTCCCCTGAAAAGGTTGAAGAGGTGAAGCAAGCTTTAAACAATGTAAGTTTTCAACAATTTCCTGTAGAGACAGGAGATGCAGTAGTTCTTCCCGACAAAGACAACATCAAGTCTTTGTGGTTGGGTCTTAAAGCACATAAGATAGAAGATTTGAAAAGAACTATTGACGAGCATTTGAAAGAGCTTGGTTTTGAGGAAAGTAAGGCTTCGGGAGTCGGAGGAAGTGAATATGATGTTTTCCTTAAGATTGCTAATATAAGAGAAATCGAAAATAAGGGTGCGTTTTTTAACAAACTAGAGAATTCTACGCCTTCAAAGACATTCTTTATTGCAGATCAATTTTCTCTGGCAAAATCTTCATTGAATCAGAAAAAAGTTCCAGTAAATGATAAGGGCAAGAAGAAGAGAAAACCTGCTAAAAAAGTTAAGAAATGGGTCGAGTATAAGCCTATAGAAGAGTATCCAATGCATATGAAGTCCTAACTTAAAATGAAAAGGTGTTTTGTTTCTTTAGAGGTTCCTTCAGAGGTTAGAGAAAAAACTTCGGAAATTCAGAGAAGGCTTCCAGATTTCAAAGGAAAGGTTACTGAATTTGAAAACATACACTTGACTTTGAAGTTTTTGGGCGAAATTTCTGATGAAAAAATTGAAGAGGTTAAGAGTTCTTTAAGAGAGGTTGGTTCTTCTAGTTTTGAAGTTTCAATCGATGATATTGGGGTTTTTTCTAAGAATTACGTCCGGATAATTTGGTTGCATCTGGCTAATTGCGAGGAAATTCAGAAGAAAGTTGATGAAGTTTTGGAAAAGGCAGGTTTTGAAAAAGAAAGGCGATTTATGAGCCATGTAACAATTGCTAGGGTCAAAGGCCTTAAGATATCTAAGGAGGAATTTTTGAAGGAATTGAGGAAGGTCAAAATTCCTTCGATAAAGTTTAATGCCAAAAAATTTTCCTTGGTTAAATCAGAATTGTTTAAGGAAGGCCCTCGTTATGAGACTTTAGAGAGCTATAATTTGGATTGATTTTTTCAATAATTGTTTCGAAAACTTCTTCAGGCGACTTTTTTGTTGTATCGATTATCAAATCGTAATGGTTTTGGTCGAAGGGATTTATTCCGTAGTATTGTCTGTATCGTCTAAGGTCTCCCGCCTTTCTTTTGGCCGTTTCTTCCCTGACTTGATTATATGCCTTCTTTTGGGTTCCTTCCGAGGGCCTTTGGGCTTCATGGATTCTGTCTGCTGTAGTGTCTAGGTCCGCATCAAGGTATATTTTTAGAGAATTTGGTATAAAATACCAAGAAAGCCTTCCCTCTACAATCAGGTTTTGTTTGTTGGCCATTTTTATTTGTTCTTCGTCTACTCTTTGATCTATTGTTGGATCAGTTTTTGCCATTTCATTTAGGTGGTGTATGTCTTTTGCTCCGTATTCAGGAATTAGTTTTCTCATTATATCCCCCATGGACCAGGTTTCGTATCCAAAGAATTCTCCTAGCTTTCCTTTTAGTTCACCTTTGCCTGCACCAGCTTCGCCCGAGATTGTTATTTTTTTGTTTTGTTCTAGAATGTTTTCTAGTTTGTTTTTGATAAGAACATCCTTTTGGTGGTCCTCACTTATTCTATAATCGATTTTTTGGCCATTGGTTATCAATGAATAGATTTTTTCTCCAATTTTTCTTTTTCCTTCAGAAATTTCTTTTATTCCTTGTTCAGAAACTTCTTCGGCCAAATTCATTAATTTGGGATTAAAGGATGCCTTTTCCTTGTTTTCAATAACTTCATAGAAATTTCTCAATCCTTTAAGTAAGAAATTGGGTTTTTTTTCTGAACTTGGCGGAAATGTTTTTGCTCCCATGTTTGGAGCTTGGGAGAGGGGTTTAAATGTTTTATTGTACTATGAAAACCTATGGAAAAACATCGTTTTTCCCTAAGATCGTCCTTTTCATGAAGTTGAAGTTTAAAACTTTGCCTCTTTGGAAGCTGGAAACCGCTTTTTCCCTAAGATCGTCCTTTTCATGAAGTTGAAGTTTAAAACTTTGCCTCTTTGGAAGCTGGAAACCGCTTTTTCCCTAAGATCGTCCTTTTCATGAAGTTGGCTGTCAAACCTGGTTTTTTGTTTCTTCTTCCTTGTATTCTCTGTTGATTATTTCAATTACTTCTTCTGCCTTTTTTCCCAGAATTTCTCGAAGCTCTTCTTCAGTGGCGTTTATTGTTCTTTGTATGTTTCCAAATTTTTCAAGAAGCTCTCTAGCTTTTTTGGGTCCGATTCCGGGAAAAGCCTCTATTATGAACTGTAATTGTTCGTTTTTGTCCAGAGTTTTCTTTTGAGGGTTGAGTCGTGTTTCTTTCTTTTGCTTTTTAGCGATCAAAGACATGTATTTTGCTGTGTCTTCAGAGTTTTTCGAATAAACTATAGGTACTTTGTATTTTAGTGTTATTGAAAGTATAAATCCTCTTATTGAGTTTGGGTGTAGTCCAGAAATTTCGTCTTCTCCGTAAATGTCTTGTTCTTCAATTCCTTCGAGGATCAGAAGATTGTTTTCATATTGTTGTAGCTCTTCAAGTTGGCGAAGAAGCCTTTGGTTAATCATTGAAGAAATGAAATCCTGTATTGTTTTTCGCTCTATGGCAACGTCCTTTACAATATAGTCCGCTACTTTAAGTTCTTTGTATTCGATTTCAAATTCTTCTCTTTCTAACATTTCTGGAACAAGGGAACTTCTTTCACGAAAGTCTACAATAGCATTTTCTTTCTTTTGCTTTTTTTCCGAAGAGCTCTTCTTTTTCTTACTTGAAAATATGTCGAGTATTGGTTTTTTGCTTTTTGGCATTTTATGCTCTTACAAACCCATTTGGTGATGGTTTGAGTCCAGATTTACTTGTGAATGAATCTATTGTTTTTCTGAATGTTGCTGGGTCCATTGTCTCATCTCTTTTTAGTGACCTTTCAAGACAAAAATCATATTCTCTTAAAATTTGTTTGTCTTTTAGCAAATATGTTCTTATTAAGAATTGATCTATTGGAAGGTCTATGCTTTTTTGTAATTCTCTTAATGCTTGTTTGAAGTTTTCGTTTTCTCTGTTTTTGAAAATTGCTACGTGAGGAGTCATTGAAGGATCGCCCGGATTTTTGATTTTTTCGTGTTTGTATTTTATCATGTCATAGATTTGTTTTTCTAGGTTTTCAGAAAACTCTGTTATTTCGTTTTCGGGACTTATTTTCCCATAAATTACCTTTTGCTTGTTTGGAAAATAATTTAAATTCGTGATTTGGAATCTATATAGGCCACCATCTTTTTCACAAAAATCTCCGAATCTGCTGATTAGTTCGCTTTCTTCAGAGTTTTCTTTTATGTAGAATGGTCTAAGAAATGTTATGTGAGGTACGTATTTTTTATTGAGGTAATCATTTTCTTCAGAGTTTTCTTTTGATTTAGCTAAGTTTTTGAAATGGTCTTTTGAGAATCCCCTTAATCTGGTCCCTATTTCATAGGTCGGCATTTCTTCGGTCATTTTCTAAAGTTTTGTTTGAGAGCTTTTGGTTTTTGAACCTTCTTTAGATTTGTTTAGGTCTTTTTTTATGCTTTGGATTGCTTTTTTCATTTTTTTCTCTTTTGCGTTGGCGGCATAGAAGTATGCTTCGTCGCGAGTGTTTTTTGTTACTAAGACAATCATTTTTCCTTTACTCATTCTGGCAGTTCTACCGCCTCTTTGAATGGTTCTTATTACTGAGGCTACAGGTTCGTAGAAAATTACCGAATTTACTTCAGGAATGTCCAAGCCTTCTTCGCCGATTGAAGTTGCACATAGAACATTTACATCTCCGTTAGAAAATTCATTTATTACTTGCTTTTGTTCTTTCTGGCTTAGGCCTTCGCCTCCCCCGGATTCTTTTTTGTTAGCTTGTCCAAGGAAAACTTTAGCATTTATTCCTTCGTTTTTGTTTAGTTTTCTGGCAATTGAGTTTGCAGTATCCCTGAATTGTGCGAAAACTATTACTTTTGCTTCGGGCTGTTCCATTTCCTTTTTTGTTATGTTTGCAATTTTGCTTAGTTTTGGGTGTTCGATGTCGTGATCTAGAAGCTTGTTTGTTATCATGTAGACCTGATTGAATTCAGGTTTTTTTACAAGTTGCATTACACCTTTGCTTTTTTTCTGGTCTGCTTGATGGAAAAGGTTTTTTAGATAGTTGTTTAGGCTTTCGAGAGTTTGAGTTTCAAGAAGTTCAATTGCGTGATGGATTTTTATTGCTTGTCCGCAGGCACTTGCTGCTTGGTAGAGACTTGGGGCCTTGTTTCCTGAAAGGGATTTCGAAATTTTTCCTTGTAATTCCAAAAGAGTTTTTTTATTTGCCGGTCCATAGAGCATCCCCATGCTTTTTAGAGAATCCACATAGCTGTTGAAAATTTTTTCTAGAAGTGTTCTTATTCTATTGAATTCTGCTGGAAGGTAGGCCGTGACTTTTTCGAAATTTCTTTCTTGCAAGTAAGGCTTTACGTCTTCGCTTTCACGCGTTCGGAGTTCGACCTCTTCTATTGATAAATTGTAGCAGATCTCCCTTATTTTTGAGGCTTCGCCGCCGGGACTTGCTGTTAGTCCCATGATTCTTGGATGTTCGGCTTGTTCTTTGTATTTTTGGGATAGGAAATTGTAATCGTAATTTTTAACGCATCGATGGGCTTCATCTTCGACCAATAGGCAAACTTCACTTAAGTCATAAAGCCCTTTTCTGATGTCGTTGGCTACACATTGTGGAGTGGAAAAAATTATGTCTGCTGTTTGCCAAATTTTCTTTCTTTTTTCTGCTTTTATTGAGCCAGTGAAAAGCTTTATGTCTCCAAAAAGTTCGGGAAGGTGTTTTGTGAATGTATTGTAGTGTTGTTCCGCTAATGGCCTTGTTGGCGCTAACATTACGACCTTTTCTCCCGGATGGTCGGTCATTCTTTTTACGGCTACCATTAACGCAATAAGCGTTTTACCAAGGCCTGTTGGAAGCACTACTAAGCAATTCTTGTCTTTACATGTTTCAAATATCTGTTTTTGATATTCTCTCGGTTTTATACCTTCTAGGTATTTTAGAACTTGTTCCATTATGCTATTACGAATGTTCCAGCCAGTGTCAGTAGAGTTATTATTGCTAAGATGCTCCAGATTAAATAGTTTCCGAAGAAAATTTTGTTTCCGTCTAAGTTTGAGATCGGGATTAGGTTGAAAAAAGCGAACCATATATTGTATTTTGCGAATTCTGGATATCCTATTAAGTACCCGGCTAACGCCAAGAGAAGGTTTACAAAAATTCCTGCCGCCGCTATTAGACCTATTTCGCTTTCACTGGTTTCGGAATAAGAATAATATCCATGTCTTCGGGCTACTTTGTAAGGTTTTGGGTTTACGCTATAAACCAAGGAGGCCATCCAGGTAAATCCCTTGAAGACAGCAAAAATGAAACTAAAGATTAACGGGAAAATCAGTCCTGCAGGAATTGGTTTACTGAACTTGTGTATCGGTTTATGGCCAAAACGCTTGAATTGCCAAAGCTTTGTTTCGAGCCCCATTTCAAAGTATTCGGCAGTTGCTTTTTTTATTGAGGTGTTGAAAAAGATTATAACAAACATTGAAGCTAATGCGAGAAGGAAGCCGTTAAGGTTTTCAAATAGGGTTATTGAGAAAGCGACTACAACCGATACCGCTATGATATCCCTTAATTCGTATTTAGTAAACATGTATTTGGATGGCTAAGAAATTTTATAAACTTAATTCTGTCTTTTCGGAGAGTTGAGGAATATCACGGAAAATTATTTAAATGATTTTCACACAAATTTGTTATGGAAGTTAGAAAAATAAGCAGTTTAACAGGTATCGATGTTTACACCGATGGCGGGGATTATTTTGGAGAAATAGAAGAGGCAAATCTTGCAGATAACAAAATTGAAGGCTGGAGAATAAGGGTTTCCGGAGATGTTCTTTCCCTTATAGGCGGTGCAAGAGGAGTAATTATACCTCACCACTTTGTTAAAGCGATTGGGGACATTGTTCTCATAAGTAAATCTGCTTTGCCTAGTGATGAGGCTGGTGATAGGACACCACAAGGTGTAGAGCAAACCGAATAATGGCAGATACCATATTACAATCGCCTATTTTAACAGATTTTGTTTATCCTTTTGTAATTGTTTTTGCGATTCTCTTTGCTTTACTTGAGTGGCAGAAAGTTTTTGGCCAGGAAAATAAGCAAGTCCACGCAATTCTTTCAGGAGTCATAGGTTTGGTTTTTGTTTCAGCAGTTTATCCTAAGGAAGTCGTTGAAAATTTGGCGTTGTTCCTTTCAGTTGCCATAGTTGTTATATTTATGGTTTTTGTGGTTTGGAATTTCATGTATAAAGGTTCAGGTTCCGAAGATGGTGAAGGAATCCCTAAGAACATGAACAAATATTTCATGATAATTTCGGGTGTAGTTGTTATAATTGCTTTGGTTACGGGAATCTTATGGGCATTTGGAGTCCAAAGCGAGGCCGGAACTGTTTTATCTACAATTTATGATTTCATAATCAACAATATCTGGGGTAGCGAGTTACTTAACGCGGTGATATTTATTGTGCTTGTGGGAGGTGCCATAGCAATTGTTGTTAAAGGAGCTGGCGGAGGATCTAATGGTTGAGTCATATAATTAGGAAAATTTATAAACAATAATTCTTATTTATAAATATGTTAGAAAGCGGTGTGTTTTTACAATATTATGGTAGTTTTGGTGGAGCCGGTGGACTTATCTCTCAATTAGAGGCATGGGGAGTTTTTGATTTCATGATCCCTTTTCTTTTAGTGTTCGCAATCGTTTTTACGGTTTTACAAAACATTCCTTTGTTCCAAAAGAATAAAGGCGTTAATTCTGTTATCGGAATTTCTGTTGCTTTAATGTCTTTACAATTTGGTTTTGTTTCTGAGTTTTTCGCGCAAATTTTTCCGACTTTTGGGGCAATATTAGGAGTTTTGTTACTAGTGGTTGTTCTTTTTGGTTTTGTGGGAGACAAAGGTCATGCAATTCAGAGATGGGCAATGTTTATTTTCGCCTTGGTAGCTGTAGGAATAATAGTTTCTAAGGCCTACAGTGTTTCAACTTTCTTTGGTGGAGGAGCTGGAGGTTTAGGAAATGTTTGGTATTATCTGAGTGCCAACTTTGGCAACATTTTGCTTATTGGGGGTTTTATTGGGGCAATTATCGCCGTAATCAACATTTCTCCTAAGACCAATGCCGAAGCTCCGAAAGGCGCACCATTCTACTTGAGACAGGCAGACGGAAGTGATTAGTTTTGTATTAAATTTTTTTAGAAATTATTCTAGAAATTATTGTTGCCCTTGGTCATAGTTTTGGTTAGGATTTTGTAGTTGATTGTTTTGTTGTTCTTGCTGTTTTGCTTGTTCTTGGCCCCTTTTTTGTAATTCGGGCGCCATTTTTTTGAAAGAATCTTGCATCATACTCATTTCTTTTTTGACTCCTTCGATATTTTTTCCGTAAGAACTAACTTTTTCGAGGATTTTTACCTGTAAATTATCGATTAGGTTCTCCATTTTCTTTATTCGCTCTTCAAAATTTTGTATTTTCGATTGAGTTATTGTTTGGAATTCTTGGAAATCTCGCATTTGTTTTTGTATTTCTTTTGTTTTTTCCTCTACGACTTGGTCGGCTATGTCCATTATTGTTTCGGTGTTTGTTCCTCCGCCGTAACCGCCGCCATAGTCATATCCTTGGTAGTCGCTGTAATCATAATCTTCTTGACCGTAGCCTTGTTGGCCATAGTCGTAGCCGGAATAATCTTGTCCACCATAATCATAATCCTGAGGTTGGTATTGTTGCTGAGGTTGGTAATTTTCTTGTGGTTGATAGGTTTGTTGTTGGCCGTAGCCTTGTTGGTATCCTTGTTGCTGCATTTGGTTGTCTTGCATAGGTTGTGATTGTGGTGGTTGAGAAGCTTGTTGGCCAAATCCTTGCTGTCCTTGTGGTTGCTGGCTGAAACCTTGATCTTGTCCGAAGTCTTGTTGTGGTTTTTGTCCGAATGCTTGTTGGTCTTGTTGCCCTTGAGGCTGCTGACCGAAAGCTTGAGGTCCTGCTTGTTGTCCTTGTTGGTAGTTTTGTCCTTGGTCCATTGTTTCTTGTTGTGGGTTTTCGTCTTTGACTGCGCTTTTTATGTTTGATTTGTCTATTGCCTCTTTAATTTCCTTTGGCGAGTTGCCGTCTTGTTGAAGACTTGAAATTATTTCTTGGTCTGACGCGCCTTGTTGCTTCATGCTATTTACTTGATCCAGTATTGCCATCTTCTTGTTTCTTGTTTTTATCTAGCTCTAGTGGATCAAACATTTTTGCTTGTTTTGCCAATATTTCTAAGTCTTCTTTTCTTGCGAATTTTGAAAATTCCTCCGAAATTGTTTCGGCGAAGGATTTCATTCTTTGAACTTGTTCTTTTAGACTTTCAATTTCTTTTTTCATGTCATTTATTTTTTCATTTGTTTCGTCACGAACATCTATTAGATTGTTTCCAACAAGTATTAGTCTGTCTTTTAGGACACGTTGTTTTTGTTCCATGTCCCTCAATTTCGTATTCATATTGTTAGAATAGTCTGCCTGTTGTTGTTCATCCTCTTTTGCCATGAATCTTTTAATGAAATTTAGTTTAAATTCTTTTTTGAAAGAGTTGTCAATCCAGCTTTTTTTTAAGAAATACAAAATAATTTAAATCTTGTCAGCATTGATTTCTTGAGGTAAAAAAATGAGTGATTTTGAGAAAGGTGCTCCTTTATATAAGACAGATGTTAGAAGAGAAGGTGGTGAAGACGTTCTTTACGTTAATTATTTTGGTGCCCAATATGTTCCGAGTGTGGCAGAATATCCGAGTGTTATGCAGAGAACTATGGATCAATTGATGGAAAATCCCAACGTTTCTCGGATTGTGTTTTCCCAACAGAAAAATTACACTTATGGCATGGATCAGACTTCTATGCTTTTGGAGATTGCTCAGCTTTATGTTTCGCTTTTGAAGCAAGAGCAGATCCTTTCACAACAGAAACTTATAACAAACCAAACGCAATTGTTTTCTCAAAGATACAATCAATTATTTTCTTTTTTACTTAACCTTAAAAGGGACCCTATTGCAGCATATCAGGACATTAGAAGACTGGTTTTACAGCAGAAAATTGTCATAGACAAATCAAGAGATCCTAGAGTTAAGTCGGACTATAAAAATTACCTGAATTTACTTCAAAAAATTCATGATTGGCTTGAAGACACCAAATTAATTCAAAAGGTCAGCGATTATTTAGATGATTATAATCGAGGAGATAGAGAAATTTACAAAAAGTTCTTTTCGGCTGACGTTGTTCCAAACTTTACTTTTACAAGACTTGTTGCTGACCTTCCGGAAGATGCGGAAATTGTGGATCAGTACAAGATTTCGGGTGAAGAATACGATGAGTCTTTAGTTACCGTTTTGAGGGTTAGCGGAGACCCTAAGATGATGTACCACATTACCCCTCCCGAATATAATTTAAGTGAAGATCATAACGAGCTTTTGAATTTGGCAAGGAAGGTTTTGATTGAACACCAACCAAAGGCTGAGGAATTTACTGATACCGAAAGGATAAGAAATGTTTTTTTCAATATTGCTAAAGACCTTGTTAGAGACCTTTCTCAATCTAAGGGCATCCCTGTAACTTACTCTGATCTGAACAAATTAGCTACCATTTTGGTTAGAAATACAATTGGTTTTGGTTTGATAGAGGTTTTATTACAGGATAAAAAGGTTCATGATATATCTCTTAATGCACCAATACCTAAAGTTCCGGTTTATGTTGTTCATGCTGATTATGATGATTGTTATACTAACATAAGGCCGAGTCAAGAAGATGCGGATTCTTGGGCTGCTAAGTTTAGAATGGCTTCGGGAAGGCCTCTGGACGAGGCTAATCCTATTTTGGATACTCAACTAAGTATCGGAAAATTGAGTGCTAGGGTTGCAATTGTTCAGCAACCACTCTCGCCTGACGGGTTGTCTTATTCTATTAGAAGACACAGGGAAGACCCTTGGACACTTCCTTTGTTTATCCAGAATAAAATGGTTAACCCGTTTGCAGCTGGACTATATTCTTTTTTGATTGATGGAGCTAGGACAATGTTGATTGCCGGTACTAGAAGCTCAGGTAAGACTTCTTTGTTGGGTAGTTTGATGTTGGAGATTTTGTCTAATACAAGAATAATCACTGTTGAGGATACTATGGAGTTGCCTATTGAGGCAATGAGGGATTTAGATTACGATGTTATTAGAATGCTTGTTAGTTCGGCAATGTCCTCAGAGGACGAGGGAATTTCGGCTGCAGAAGGAATTAGGACGAGTTTGAGGTTAGGAGATTCTAGTTTGATTGTAGGGGAAATTAGGAGTGAGGAAGCTAAGGCCCTTTATGAGGCTATGAGAGTTGGAGCTTTAGCAAATGTTGTTGCAGGCACAATTCACGGCGGTAGCCCGTATTCGGTATTCGATAGGGTTGTTAACGACCTTGGAGTTCCTGCTACAAGCTTCAAGGCTACAGATACAATTACTGTTGCTAATCCTATTAAGTCTGCCGACGGATTAAATTCTTTCAAGAGAGTTGTTCAGCTTTCGGAAGTAAGGAAACATTGGCAAGAGGACCCTTCTAAAGAAGGGGGATTTGTTGACTTGATGAAGTACAATGTTGAAAAAGACGAGCTCGAGGCTACCGAGGATTTGAAGAATGGAAATAGTAATGTAGTCAAAGACATTGCTTCTAATGTTAAGTCTTGGGCAGGAAATTGGGATGCTGTTTATGATAATATTTTGTTGAGGGCAGATATGAAAAAAGAGCTTGTCGATACTGCTGAAAGAGTTGGAGATAATAGCATTTTGGAGTCCGGATTTACAACTTTGTCAAATCATAAATTCCACCAAATTTCTGAAAAGATTTCAGACGAAATTGGAACGCCTTCAAGAGATAGGGTTTTTCCAGAATGGCAAAAGTGGTTAAACGAGGAAGTTAAGAAAAGTAAGGTTTGATTTTTCTAAAGATTTATTAAATGATTTTTCTTTTTGTTTTTTAGTTAAAAGAGAGTGGTTTAGATTAAGATGCCTCCAAGAAAAAGAGCTAATGCTCCAAGTGCGGATGAAGTTTTGAGAAAGTATGGACAAAAGATAGAGAGTCAGATAGATACTTCTTCTACTTCCCAGGCTGTTTCTAGAGGACAAGGTTCGGGATATACAAAAGCATATAGTTCTTTTAAACAAGAGATGGCTCCGGAATTGTCTAGTTATGAGAAGTGGGCTAGGAGTTTGGGAAGAGTCGTTAAAGTTAATGTTTCTGAAAAGGATAAAGAAAAAGTCCAAAAGCACCTAAAGAACGCTCATTTAGATATTGAACCTTATGAGGCCCTTGGTTTGGCAATTATGTCCTTTGTTTCTTTGTTTTTTATTGGTTTGATTTATTCTGTTGCTAATCTTTTGATTACAGGAACTTTTCCTTTCTTGTTTTTTGTTTTGGCTATAATGGCTTCGGTTTTTGTTTTTTATTATTTGAATAATTATCCTAGGCGTTTGGCTAACAAGTGGAGACTTAAGGCTAGTTCACAAATGGTTCCGGCGATTTTGTATACCGTTGTTTATATGAGACATACTCCGAATTTGGAAAAGGCAATTTCTTTTGCTGCGGACAATCTGGATAAACCTTTGTCTTTGGATTTTAAGCAGGTTTTTTATGGTGTTGAGATGGGGAAATTTTCTACGATAAAAGAAAGTTTGGACAATTATTTGCAGAGTTGGAAAGATTATTCCCCAGAATTTGTTGAGGCATTTCATTTAGTAGAGAGTAGCTTGTTTGAGCCTGATGATGCCAGAAGGATAAAGACCCTGGAGAAGTCCTTGCAGGTTGTTTTGGATGGCGTTTATGAAAAAATGATGAAATTTAGTAGAAATGTTAAGTCTCCTTTGACCAACGTTTATATGCTTGCTGTTATGTTGCCTGTTTTAGGGATTGCCTTGATCCCCTTGGCTTCAGCAATGGTTGGAGGTTTATTGAAAGGAATTCATATTTTTGTTATGTATAATATGATTATTCCTTTTGTGGCTTTCTTTATGTTGGACAAGATTTTGTTAAAACGTCCAGGAGGCCATGGTCAGTCGAGAGTTTTGGAAAAAAACCCTCTTTACAAAGAGTATAAAGATAATAGTGTTTACAAGTCGGCGTTTATGATTGCTTTCCCTATGATTTTGCTTG
Organism: Candidatus Pacearchaeota archaeon; assembly: GCA_042218235.1. Classification (GTDB taxonomy): domain Archaea; phylum Nanobdellota; class Nanobdellia; order Pacearchaeales; family GW2011-AR1; genus JBDGRI01. Next base: position 13,390 of record JBDGRI010000033.1, on the reverse strand, counting down.
GTCTTTTGCCTTTGATTTTCCAGTTTACTCCTATTCCGGGTCTTTTGGGCATTCCTACAGATTTTACTTTTGGTGAAATTGGCTTAGGGTTCTTGGGAGAAAATTCTAAGTTCTTTGATTTCAAAACTTCAGACGGAGGGGTGGCAGGGCCTTATGGTGTTGGAGCATTGCTTTTAGGCATGTTTATTCCGGTTGGAATTGCGACTTTCTTTGCTACAGCTTATAATAAGAAAACCAAGAATTTGATTAAAGAACGTGAAAAGACCGTTGAGCTCGAAAGTGAGTTTAATAATTCCCTTTTCCAGTTAGGTAACAGGTTAGGTAATGGAAGCCCTCCTGAAATTGCTTTTGGCAAAGTTGCTAAAGCGGTTAAAGGATCTCGAACAGAGGAGTTCTTCAGAAAAGTTAATTATAACATCAGGCAGATGGGCATGAGTGTTGACAAAGCCATATTCAATAAGCAGAGAGGGGCTATCAAAGATTACCCTTCAGGACTAATTTCTACAAGTATGAGGATCATGATTGAGTCTTCTAAGAAAGGTTTGAATATTGCTGCTACAAGTATGATGAGTATTTCGGAGTATGTTAAAAATATTAAGAAAATTACCCAGAAGTTAAGAGACCTTTTGGCTTCGACTGTTTCAAGCATGAAAAGCAACATGACGTTCTTGGCCCCTTTGCTTTCAGGGATTGTTATTGGTTTGGCTGCTATGATTACCTCGATTTTGAATAAGTTACAGATTGCACAACAAATCGGTGGAGGGCAAAGTTCGCAATTGCTTGGAGGAGGAATGTCTAATTTACTTGAGATATTTAACTTGACAAATGTTATTCCGCCTTACTTTTTGCAAATCGCTATTGGAATTTATTTAATTGAGATAATTTTCATTTTGACAGGGACTTTGGTTACAATCAATTCGGGACAAGACAAGTTAGAAGAGACTAATAAGATCGGTAAGAACCTGAAGAAAGGAATTGGTTTATTCTTTGTAACCGCATTGCTTGCGACTTTAGTTTTGTTTGGCTTAAGTTCGGTGGTTTTGGGTGGTCTTGGAGGATAGACTCCAGAAAATTTTATAAACAAGTTTTCTCTAAAGTTCCAAGTAATAACTATGGGTTTAAGTAAAAAGCAGGTGAGTTTTGTTTTGATTTTGGCGGTTTTGGTTATTTCTGTGGGTTTTGTTTCTGCCGGGCATTCTATCAATAACTCCTCTAATGAAGGTTTTTTTGAGGAAATTTGGAGTGGTGTTACTGGAATGTTTCACTCTCCTGGGCATTTTGGATTTGGCGGTTCGGGACAGCCGGCCCAATGCCTTGACAAAGATAGTGACGGTTATGACGGTTGTCACGGGATAGCTTTTAATGATGATGATAAAGATAAGGATTGCGACGATAATAATAAGAACGTGAATCCGGGCCATAAAGAGGTTTGTGGAGATAGTTTGGATAATGATTGTGACGGGAGGACTGATGAGGGTTGTTTAAATAATTCAAACCCTCAAAACACATCTTGTAGTTGGGTAAAGGTCAATGAAGATAGTCCTTCTTCTGGAAAAGGCGATTTTGAGACTCTGATTGATGCACAGAAAAATACCAGTTCTTGTAAAGGAGCTTGCGATATTAATTGTACCGCTGAAGTGCCTTCTAACTTTACATCAGGAAATCTTGCCGCTCTTCAGGAGCAAAGGATATCTAGAGACAGAATTAATGACTATGGGAAAATGTGGGGCTGGTCTGTGATTGGCGCTAATGAGACTGGAGAAAGTATAATTTGTTCTAGGGATGTAGGTGTGATTTGTAAGAACTCTATGCAGGCTGATGGCGAGTGTGATTATGACTATAGTGTTGGCTTTAAATTTTGTGATGGTGGCTGTAAAAATACGAGTGTAAATGGTTCCAGAAACACTCGAAATTCTTCTTTAAACGGGTCTATTGGCGGAGGCTTAAACAATTTTTCCGCAGACAACTCTTCTCGGCATAATAATTATACCCTAAATTCTTCTGGTTCTGCTCCGAATTCCTCTTCAAGTAGAGGAAGAAATAGTTCTACAGGAAAGAATTATACTAGAAATTTTTCTTCCGGCGGTTCCGAAGGTATTTCTTTCGAATCATTATTTTAGAAGCTCTTTGTTCGCAGCCTCTTTTTTAAATTTCCCAAATATTTATTAATTGGTTTTGAGTATTTTAGTCATGAAAATGTCGAGGTGGTTTAGAGATAAGTTTGGTATTGTTGACAGTTATTTGCCATGGTTGCTTATTGCTTTAGCTGTTTTGGCAGTAGTTATGATAACAATTTCGCTTTTGAGGTCTGAAGGTTCAAGCTTGATTGATAAGTTGAAGGACATGTTTAAATTTGGTTTTTTGCTTTTCGGATTTAAATTCAAATTTTTGAAAGGCTAAAAATGGCTTCTTTAAGTATAGAAAAGTTGATTAAAATTTTGTTGGGAGTTTTTGTAGTTGTAGCTGTGGTCATCGGACTTTATATGGCGTTTGAAAACCAGGTCATAAGTTACTTTAAAAATATTTTTGGCAGTGTTTAAAATGGTTTTTCAGTTTAAGAATAAGAAGGGTATGCTTTTAGCAGAGGAAACTTTGAAGACTGTTTTGGCAGTCATGGTTATTGGGGTTTTGATGTACTTCTTGGTTTCTTTGTATTTTGGAGATACCGGGAATCAGGCTTTGGACAGGGCTGAAGGGACTATGAGTAGAATTGAGAACGCTACTGCTTCCAATAAGAGCGAGATTCAGGTTAAGGGGGTTCAGCCTTCGGGATGGTATTTGTTCAGTTTTACGGGAAATGTTAAGCCCAACCAATGTGCGGGAAAGGATTGTATTTGTATTTGTCAGAAATCTTGGGGGATTTCAAAAACATTTGATGAGGACCAACAGCAAGAGCAATGTTCTTCAGAAGGTGCTTGTTCTATACATGAAGGAGTAAATGATTTCGAGCCAATAGAGTTTAAGTCGCCTAGTGAAGGCATGACTAATTTGGAAATAAATAATTTGGAGGAAGGAGGCGTTGAAATAAGCAAGGCAAAATGAATATGCAGAAATTGATAAAATATTTAATTTGGATTGCTTTCTTTATCATGGCTTCAGGAGCAATTTATATGTTAATGGAGCAGTTAGGATAAAATGGTTTTGAAAGATTTTTTTGAAAAGTTTAAGAAGGGTTCGCTTTCGACGAAGCAAATAGTTACAATGGTAATTTTGATAGCTGGTTTTATTGTAGTATTGTTGTTCTTTTCACAGTTGGATTTTGGCGAAGAGTCTAAGGCTCAACTTTGCAGGAATTCAGTTATGCAGGCCAGTAATGTCCCTTCAGTTTCTTCGTCCTCACTTCAGTGTACTACAAAGTATGTTTGCATTACTGCAGACGGGAGTTGCGATGAAATGGTTAAGCCGGATGAAACTGTTGAAGTTAGTTCAAAGGAAGAGATTTTTAAGGAGCTGTCTGAACAAAAGGCTCAATGTTGGTGGATGTTTGGTGCTGGAGAGGTAGATTATGTCGGAGACGATATAACCAAAGGCAACTATTGTTCTATTTGTCATCAAACTTATTTGGATGATAGCTTGAGTTCTATTGAAGGTGTTGAAGAAAAAATAAGCAAGGATGAACTTTATGATTATATGACGAGTCATAACTATTCGAAAAGCCAAACTTATGCTCAGTTTATCTTAGGGACTAATGATATTGAAAGATTTAAATCTCAGTTGGTTAAAAGTAGTGAGCAAGACATTGGTGATGTTTCTTTTGGTGCTATGGGTATAGGCAAAACTCAGTATAATGTGATGGGGATAACAAGCGATACAAGTACAATAGGCTGGATTGTTGGAGGGGCTGTTGCCGCCGGGAGTTTAGCCGCCGTTATTGCTACTGGAGGTACAGTTGCACCTTTTGTTGCAGGCGCCGTTATTGGAGGTGTCGGGGCAGGATCTTACTCTAGTTATGTGGATGGGCCCGTTATAAAGGCAATCTCTTTAGAAGGCAGGGGAATAGATAACAAGTTTATGGCACCAGTATTCAAAGGATCTACTCCTGGAGAATTCAAGGCTTTAAATTGTGAAAAGATTCTTACAGACTCTAGTTAAAATGTTTAGGAAAAAGATTGTTACACATGACGGACCTTTTCATGCTGACGAAGTTTTTGGAGTGGCTATTTTGAAGTTGCTTTATCCCGATTCTGAAGTTTTGAGGAGTAGGAAGCAAGAGGATGTTGACAAGGCGGATTTCAGAGTCGATGTTGGGCAAAAGTATAAACCCGAGGAAAACTTTTACGACCATCACCAAGTAGTTTTTGATGAAAAACGTTCAAATGGAATTTATTATGCTTCTTCGGGTTTGGTTTGGAAGCACTTTGGTCGAGATTTGGCAAATTCTAAGAGAGCTTTTGAGATTGTTGACGAAAAGCTTTTGCAGATAATTGATGCTCGTGACAGTGGAATGGACGTTTTTGATTCTAAGATAAACTTGTTTTTGGTGGATGATGTTGTTAAACTTTATCGCCCTACATGGAAAGAAAAAAATCCGGATTTTGATAAAGGCTTTAAGAAAGCGTTGAATTTTGCTAAAGACATTTTGGTAGGAGAGATTGAAAGAGCTAATTTGCATAAAGAGGCTGAAGACCTTGTTTCTAAAGCAGTTAAGGACAAAAATCAAAAATATATTGTTTTAGATCAAAAAGCGCCTTGGAAAGAAATTATTGTTAACAACCACCTAAATGTAAAATTTTGTATTCATCCAGGGCCTTATGATAATTGGATTTGTAATGCTGCTCCTGTAAGTATGGATTCTTTTGAAAAAAGGGCCTACTTTCCTAAAGAATGGAGGGGTTTGGAGAGAGAGGAATTGCAGGAAGCTTCCGAAGTTGATGATGCTGGTTTTTGTCATAGGGCTGGTTTTATCGCTGCTGCCGACTCAAGAAAAGGAGCAATTAAATTGGTTGAGAAGGCTTTGGAAAATGATTAAACTTTTTTCTTTTAGGCGAGATAGGAAGGCAGGAGTTTTAATCCAGAATGTTATTTTTATTGTCTTAAACTTGATTTTTATTAGTATGTTGATGATGTTTTTATGGCAACAGTCTGGAAGTGAAGCCTTGATTGAAGAGACTTATTCTAAAAAGATTGCTTTGACAGTGGATTCCGCTAAGCCAGTCATGGAAATTAAAATTAATATGCAGGATGCTTTAGAGACTTCTCGAGAAAATGGGTTTGATTTTTCTAAAGTTGTTAACGTCCAGGGAAATACAGTTAGCGTTAAGTTAAGTGAGAAAGGCGGACATGAATATAATTTTTTCAATGATGTTTCGGTAAACGCTTATCCAGAGAGAGGTGAAGAAAATGAATATACCGGGAATTACATTATTGTAATAAATGAGCCGGACAGCCAAGGAGGTGAAGATGAAGGTAATTAGTGAGAAAAAAGGTGAAGAAAAAATGATGTCGGTTTATTGGTTTGTTATGATAGTTATAATTGCGGGGGCAGTTGTTGCTATGGTTAGCATGTTTTACGGAAATCCTTACGATGTTAGAGAAGTTGAGGCTAATCTGATGATTAATAAGTTTTCAGGTTGTGTTTCTGATTCAGGAGAACTAGATAAGAGATTTTTGAACAATTCCGAGCTAAAAGAGAATGTTTCTTTGGAAGAAACCTGTGGTTTTGACTTTTCAGGTTCTTCAAGCAATATGGGAAATGAAAGAAGTGAATACTATTTGGAAGGAAAGTTTTACGACTTTAGTTCTGGAAAGTCTTTAGAAAATTATTCTGCTGGTTCGAGGAGTTTTAAGGCTCAATGCAGGACACAAAATGAAACTCAAGAATACGACAGATTAGTAAGGTGTGTTAATCGGAGTATTTATGTAGGCAAAAATTCAGATAGTGCTTATGAAGTAAATGTTTTGTCAGTTGTTTCAAAGTCAAAAGAAAATGTTAATTAACCGGTTTTTTGATAAGCGAGGGCAAGTTGCTAGTGGTGTTAGTTGGATGGCCGCTACTTTAGTTATAATTGCAATTTTATCGATTTCTATTTTTGCTGCGAGTTTGATGTCTAAGACAAAGGTTGTTGGTTATTCTGAAACCGAAAGGCAAGAAGATGTAGTTGCTGTTAGGTCGATTTTTAGTTATTTTGTTTTGGAAGATTCCGGTTTGAAAAGTAATCTTTTGGAAGCCATGAGGGAAAAAGATTCAGAGGGAAACTATTATTTAGATTTTGATGTTGAATTTAATGAAATAAACGAAGTTATGCAAGGTAGTTAAGATGTTTGGCAAAAAAGGTTCCGTTCCAGTAGGGATTTTGGTTTTAGGTACTTTTGTAGTTTGCGGGTTGGCATTGTTGAGTTTTAGTATTTTTTCTGCAGACATAAAAAGTGAATTCGATAGCCTAAATCATATGGAAAGAATGAATTCCAAGATCTCGAAGTACGAATTTTATAAGGAACAAGGGATTTCAGAAGAAGAAATCAGACAGTCGCTAAACGAGGACAATTTTTATTTTACTGAAGATGGATTCGAAATTAATGAAACAGAAAGCAATTTTAGGCCTAAGTTTAGTTTGAACTTTTCAGATTGGAGCGAAGAAAGATTGAAATTTTCTGTCAAGTATTATAGAGGGTAGTTTTAAATAGGTTTTAGAAGTTTGTTTGAAAATGGAAAAAGGCGATGCAATAAGGAAAGCTAAAGAAACTGAGATTTGCCAGGAATGTACTAATATTGTCGTTGGTAAGGGTAATGAGAGTGCTTCGATAATGTTTGTTGGCGAGGCTCCGGGAAAAAATGAAGACGAACAAGGGTATCCTTTTGTTGGTAAGGCAGGAACCAATTTGGATAATTTATTGGAAAAGGTTGGTTTGAGTTTAAATGAAATTTATGTCACAAACATTGTAAAATGTCGTCCGCCACAAAATCGAGATCCGACAAAAGAAGAGATTGAATCTCATACTCCATGGTTGTTGAACCAAATACAGGAAATGAAACCGAAAGTAGTTTGTTCATTGGGGAATTATTCAACAAAGTTTTTTTTGTCTAAAGGTGAAGTAGATTCTATGGATAAGCAGCCAGGAATAACTTCAGTTCATGGAAAGGTTAAAGACATTGAAATTGATGGCGTTCCGATTAAGTTGATTCCATTGTTTCATCCTGCCGCTTTGATTTACAAGAAAGAGTTGACAAGTGAGTGGGAGAAGGATATGGAAATTGTTAAGAAAACCATTAAAGAAGAGAACGAGCAGAGGAGGCTTTTCTAGGCAAAAAATCTTTGATTTTTAGCTATTGCGCTTTTCCAAACAATGAATAGGAAAATCACGATAGACATGGAAGTCGTTAAGAAGACGATTAAGGAGGAGAACAAACAGAGAGTCGTTTTGATGTGCAATGTTGCAGTATGGCGTCAAAATTCTTTTAAGTTTGTTGTTTTTGTATTTACTTCTATGGCAGATAAGAAGCCTTTTGATCTCTACGTCGGAGTTGTTGAAGAGATTCCCCCTAGAAATTTAGGAAAAGAGTATGCTGTTTTTAGTAGGTTTTATCAGGATTTTCATCAGGCCTTGGAAGGTCAAGAAGGAAGGAGAGGAGTTCTTTTTGATACCAGGAACTTTCTTTACCAAGGTAGTTTAGTAAATGTTGCCGAATACCTGTCTGAGTTCGTTGAAGATAAAGACCCTTCTTATGCCAATGTGTTGAGCAGTGTCCCGTATGTGGATTTAAAGAATGAAAATGCTTTTTTAAGGGGTCTTGGGTTTAAAGAACTTGAGGGGATATTGGATGAGGCTAACTTCGATGGATTGTGGAAAGATAAACTTAAAGGGCAAAATAATTCTATTGACACTCATGCTACGTACTTTTTTTAGGTTTGTGTTTCTTTTGGACTTCTCGAGGGTCATTTACCGGCGGGGCATCGCGGACGTTTTTGAATTTGTATGAGGCTTCGTTTACGTTTTCTCCACATTCTTGACAAGTTTCTTTGAAAGTGTATTTCTGGCAATTAGGACATTTTTTTAGGCTCATACTCAATCAAGAGAAATTGCCTTTAAATATTCTTTTGTTTTTATTGTCCAGGATATTTTAATCCTTCTATGTACTCTTTAAGTCTAGGGTGGAAAGAGGTTGAGAAGTAATTTTCTATTTCAGATGGTTCAACCCATTTTATTTCGTCGAAGTCGTCTTGCGGATTTCCTTCTCCCCCGGTTAGTTCGCAAAGAAAGTAAATTGAAAGCAAATCCCTTTTTTCGGGGTAGGTTTTGGCATGAATAACACCGAGACTTTCAGCATCATAATTTGTTTCTTCTTTAATCTCTCTTTTTATGGAGTCTTCCAGTTCCTCACCGTATTCTGGCCTTCCTCCAGGGAATGCCCAAGTTAGTTCTTTTATATTTTCGTCCTTTTTTCTTTTTCCTATAAGAATTTTCTTTGTTTCAGGGTCAAAAAGTATTCCTAAAACAATTGGGTAAAAAGGTTTTCCTATCTCGTTTCCGTCTCCCATATTACCATAATCAATGTACCGTTTTTAAGGCTTTCTGATTATCTGAGAGTGAAACAAGCATTTAAAAATTCCGAATGCCTTGTATTTTGTATGTCTTATTTTTTAGCTATACTAAATGTTGCACCTTGTTTTTTTGCTTGGTCTTCAACTTTTTCTAAGAAATCCTTTATTTTCTGGTCGGCTTTTTTTACATCCTCGCCTTCAGTTTTTAGAGAGTATTTTCCGGCTGCCACATAAGAAACTTCTATATCTTGTGGTGCATCAAGTAGATTTTGGATTATTTCCAACCCGTTTGGTTTTTGGCTTGTGAGGTAAATTTGTCTTTTTATTTCTCTTTTCTTTGTTTTTTGTTTATTGATTATGTCCAAAATTTTTTCTGCATTTTCTTTTCCAACGATTTTTTCTAGTTGTTCGGGATTTTCTTTGGATTCTTCTATAAAATTGTAAATTGTGTCTTGTTCTTTTATTTTGTTAATTACTTCTTCGTATTTGTCTTTTCCGACGGTGTTTTTGATGACTCCAGAATAGCTTTTTTCGAGTTTGTGAATGTTCATCATTTCTTGCTTTTCTTTTTGCGTTACCCTTCTTAAAGATAGGTCGACTCTGTCGTTAGAAACATTTAGAACTTTACAGACAATTGTTTTTTTAGGAACTACATAGTTTCGAAGGTTTCTTATTCGGCCCGGGGCTACTTCACTTAGAATTATGCTTCCTTCTCGGTCTTCGCCCTCTATATCTACAAATACAATTGTTCCTGCTATCTTTCTTACAGTACCTAAAACTATGTCTCCTTCTTCTAAAGCCATATTAAGAACTAAAGTTGGTTGGTTTTAAATCTTTCTCACTGCTTGTGAAACGGCTATTTTTGAAATTTTTTAATTATATGGGTAATGGGGGCTTTGGGCTGCGAAATTCAACATACCTAGAAATCGGGAAATCCTTCTTATCGCCTTTTTTGAGGCAATTATTTGTAAATTCTTACTAGTTTTGCTATTCCCATAATAAGGAAAGCAATTCCAGTTACAAGGCTTTGTGTCGGGTTTGTTATCCCTACCCCCAAAAATGGAAGTGTCCATACCAAACCAACAAGGACCAAAAGCCATCCTGTTAGCTGATTTGCCATATTGTTTAATTTATAGAAAAAGTATTATTTAAATTCTGCGGAAAAAGACTGAAGGTTTTTTATCGAGGTTTTCTATACCTTGACTTGTTCTATCTCTAAATCTTTTTTGAGTCTTTCTAAGAATTCGTTTTCTTGTTCTTTTTCGAGGATGCAGCCTGCGGCAAATTCGTGGCCTCCAACTTCGTTGATTCCTAAGTCGTTTGCTATTTTTGTTAGAACTTCTCGAACATTTCTTCCTGTATTTCCGACATTTCTTGCCGAGACTTTTATTTTTGTTCCTTTGTCGTCTTCGTATTGGGCCATGCTGGCAATTATTGTTCCGCTTTCATAGGCTCCCGAGTTTGAGAGAATGCTTGAGATTGTTCCTATCATCGTGTCTTTGACTTGGTCTTCGACATTTATTATCACATAGCCTTTGCCTTGGATTTTTTCCATGTCTTGAACGTATTTCAGGCTCTGGATTAATTCTTGTTTGTATCTTGAGTAGATTGATTCGACTTGTTTTTTGGCTTGAGGGACTTCCATACAGAAAAGTAATGCTGTTTCGGAATAGCCTGAACGGGAGCAAGCGTTTATTTTGGCACTTAGTTCTCTTGCGTCTTCTTGTTGATTGTAGAGAGTTATTAGAAAAATGTCTCCGACGATTTCTTCTTCGTTTGCTTGAGGCTTTCGTAGCATTATTGAAGTTATTAGGTCCCTCATTTCTCCTTCTGAAAGTTCGATTAGGCTTTTGTATTTACCGTTTTCGGGATTTAGGCCGGCTTCGCTAAGTAAGTCTTTAGTTCCTTGTTTGTCGCCGCTGACGCTGGGAATGTAAGGGTTGGAAGTGAATTCTAAAGTTCTGTTTAAAGGTCTTGTTGAGGGATAAACTAAAAGCCCTCTTTTTCTTTGTACGCCCGAGTCTTCCAAAATTCCGTTGTTTAAGGTTCCTATTTCTTTTTCCAGGCAGTCCCCTATCATTCCGAGAATCCCTAGCTTGGCTAAGTCAGAGTTTTTTTCGTGCATTTCTTTTGCGAAGAGGTATGCTAGGCCTGAGCTGCTTATTTTTTGTTGGTCGAATAATTCCGGATTTACAATAGAAACACTTTCAGGAATTTCTTGAGCGACTTCGTGGTGGTCTACTATGTAGGCTTTTTCTAAGCCGGCTTCTTTTATGTCTTCTAAACTTCCCGAGGCTAAATCTACAAAAAGAGTTATTTTGTTTTTGTCTAATTTGTCGATAAATTCTTTGTCTATGCTTTTTATTATTTTTAGGGAGAATTTTTTGTCCATTCGGGAAAGGGCTTTTACCATTATTGCTGCGGAAGTTATCCCGTCTGTGTCAAAATGGGAAACTACTTGGATTTCCTTGTTTTTGGTGGCTTCTAAGAATTCTGGAACTATTTTTTGAATTTCTGACGTAAGACTGTTCTGATTAATCGACCCCTTTTCCATTTTAGATTATAATGGTTCAAAAACTCAGATTATGTGAAAGAAACTACTTCTTTTTCTTTTCTTTCTTGATAGGAATGCCTCTGTATTTCTTGAGTTTTCTAACTTTAGCGAAAAGTCTCGTTCTTTCTCTGATTGCCCTTTTGTCTTGTTTGTTTCTTCTTGAGTGTTCTTGGACTCTTTCGAATTTGTTTTGGATGTTTTTTAGGTCAGGATCTTCGAAAGCGTTGTTTTCTTTGAGAATCTTTCCGATTTTCTTTTCGTATTCTGCAGGATGGATTTCTTGCTGTCTTAAGGTTTCTCCGATTTTTTCAGATGTGTAGCCTTGTTTGGCTAGGTCTAAAACCTTTTTCTCGAATTCCTGTTGTGAGAGTTTTTTTGTTTGCTCTTGCTGAGTTTCCTGTGTTTGTTCTGTTTCTGCCATGGTTAATTCTATTATTTGGCCTTTTTTAAAGTTTAGCCCTATGGAAAAACATTGTTTTTCCGTAAGATCCTCCTTTTCATGTTGTACGCGGTTTTGAAATTATGGCTCTTTGGAGGCTGGAAACCGTTTTTCCGTAAGGTCCTCCTTTTCATGAAGTTGGCCGTTAAACTTTGTTGATGGAAACGCTGTTTCCCTAATTCGATTTTTCTCCGCAAAAAGCGTAATAGGCTGAAATTTATTTCTAGGCCTAAGATCGTCTTTCCTCCCATAATTCAGCCGGAAGTTTAAAATTTTTGCTTGATTAAAGCGGGCCTTTGTGCCTTTTTGGAAGCCTCTCCCAAATATTTATTAATTGGTTTTTTGTCTTTTTGGTATGAAAAGTAAGGTGTTTTTGATTAGTTTGGTCTTGATTGTTGTAGTTTTATCTAGCGGGGTTTTGGTTGCTAAAAAAAATCTGCCTCCATCACCTTCTCCCGGTCCCCAAAAAAGTACTTCTGTAAAGGCAGATTGTTCTAAGCCTTCAAGTATTTTTGGCGCTTTTCAGCCTGGGTCAGGTTATAAATCTCCTAGTAAAGCTGTAAGTGGTTTGGTTTATGAAAATGGGAGCGTAAATGTTAGGGAAGATTCAGGCTGTCGGTATCTAGGAAGTCCTGCTGGAACGTCCGCTTGTGGAACTGTTGATTATAGTGGTACAAAAGCTGTTTCAGCCGATGTAGGAGATTTTAATCTCCAAAAGAAAAAACTTAATAATGCTCCGCTTTACGAGGAGGGCAATATTTGTGTTTTAACAAAAAAGAATAATGTTCTATGTAAAAATGAAACTTCGGTTCCCCCGAGAGCCCAATTTGACTATCTTTATTCTGGTGGTGATGCCACTAAAGTGGAAGTTGGAGGCGGCCATGCCTGTTATTTAAAACAAAATGGAAATTTAGAGTGCTTTGGTAATAATGCTTCTGGACAGGCTAAAGACATTACTACCGGAAAGGTTTTGGATTTTTCATTGAGCGGAGATTCTACATGTGTTTTGAAAGATACGACTGGGTCATTTTTGAGGGGACTATTCTATCCTGGAACAGAGGTTGATTGTTATGGGAAGGGGGGTTATGGTGTTATGGGGACTTATAGTCCTGGAATCGGCGAGACCAGGATTTCTGAGGTCGAACATTCAAGTGACAGGGTTTGTATGAAATTTAATAGCGGCAATGTTAGATGTGAGGGACAACCTGGTTATAATGCTACCCTAGACTATAACAAGGGGGATGCGAAAGAAATTTTTACAAGTAATGGGGCTGTTTGTATTTTGAAAAATGACAATAAAGGTAACGGAGGAAACGTTAATTGCTGGGGGTGTACTTCTTCCGACTGTATACCTCCAATAAGCAATAAGTTCTCCTATACTAAAGGTGATGCGATTGACGTAGCGGTCAGTAATGCGAAGAAGGCTACATTTGGTGCAGGAACTTACAGGTTTCAGTGCATCCTAGATGAGGAGAAAGATGTTAAGTGTTTTGATAATGGCGGTACAAAAAATGCTGCAGCTAATTATTCTTGTAACTTGGCTCCTGAATTTAATAGTTATAGTTTTAATTCAACCAAACTTTCTAATAATAAATTCAAGATTAATACATCAATAAATTGGGATGACCCAGATAATAATTTCAGTGAATCTACTTTAGAGCACAACTTTAGTGGCAGTCCTCAAAACACTTCAGTTTCCAAGAATTCTCATTTTTTCTCCAAAACAATTGATCCAGGGGTTTATTACATTAAATTTTATGGAGAGGACGGGGCCAGTTTGACTAATACAACAGGAAAAATGATTTTTGAGAAAAAAATTAAATCCGGTCCATCCAGTAAAAGCTCTTTCCATTGGGAGGATGCTTCCGGAAATGAAATTCCAAGTGTTTCTATAACAGACTCAAAAAATGTAACAAT
>JBDGRI010000032.1:0-14339 GCA_042218235.1 Candidatus Pacearchaeota archaeon | reverse complement strand
AGATAGCGGGTCAGCCATTTGACTCTTCTAAGGATTACTCAGATTCTGGTGTAAAGTCTGTAATGGTTAATAAAAGCGGTAACATTGCTAGATTTGATTGGAACTTTTCAAGAATCTTGGATTTAAGGAGTGCAGATATTGAAGTGTCAGACGAAGATTCAGATCAAGGTTACTTGGTTATCAATGGATTGCACGTTAAAAAAACAGTCAAGATTGAAAGAGTGGCTAAAACTGACCAAGTATGCTTAGAAGATTCGAGTGAGGTTGAGAATGTTGATGACCTAAGTGACGGTTGTAATGAAGATGGTGAAATACTAGTTGATTGTCCTGGAAGCAACTCAGGTTATAGCTGTAATATAATTAATAACGGGTCCCATTATGAAGTAAGTAGTTTAAGGCATTCAGGGGTCAAGGAATTCTTGAATGAAAGTGGAGAGGACGATGACGAAACGATATTCAATAACTCGGGAGGCTTAACTGGCGATTTTGATTCGGGAAATTCTTCGCAAAATCTTTCTAAATGTACTAGAAGGAATTATAAGTGTACAGGCTGGAGTAATTGCGAAGGTGGTGTTATGACCAGGAATTGTCTGAAGGTTGAAAATTGTAAAGGTGGAGTAAGTAGGCCGGAAACTCGACAAACATGCGGCGTTAAAGGGGCTATCGACCAAGTTACTAAAAATGATGAAGGTTTCCCTTGGAAATTGGTTTTGATTGTCGTAGGTGGATTGGTGGTTGTTTTGACAATTGCTATAATTTTAGTCAATATGAAATCCGGCGGTTCTTCAAGCAAATCTAGGAAAAGCTCTTCTTCAAGCTCTAGCTCTTCGAGCACTTCTGGCAGGAATTTAACCAGTTCTTCTTCAGGTTCGTCTAGTGGAAGTTCTAGTTCTTCCGGCCAATCAAGCGGTTTTAGTAATTCAGGCAATTCTTCTTCAAGCGAGAATAAAGGTTACTTTAAGAGAGGCATTTCAAGAAAATATCAACAACGAGGTAGAGGATGATGTTTTCAAAAATAAATTTTATAAAGTTTAGCGGAGTTAATAGATAAGATGAAAAAGAGTTTTTTTGTTATGGTTTTGGTATTTTTTCTTGCAATTGTTATTTTCTCTGTATCAATTACTGGTCACAAATTGGATCAAGATGCCAGTTACCAGGGTGAAACAGGATATTCTAATGACATGAACTACCAATATCCTCACATTCATTTTACGAAATATAAAGATTCTCCTAAAGGAACCGGAAATGAGGTTTTCATAGGGTTCAGATCCAATGAATTATATAAAAAAGGAGGCTTAATAGAGTTATATCTTAAAACCAGTGGAGACTATAGGTATAACGGGACCTATGAAATGCTTGATTCTAAAACTTCCACCCCATATTCCGTAACATATACTAATATAACTATAAACCGAACCACAACTACTTCATACTCTAGGAATCCAGGTTACTTTAGATTGAAGCCCGATTTTAATGGTCTAGATCGGAGGGAAACCAAGGACAGATGTATTTCTCAGAACTACTTTGTGAACGAAACTTCTTTGACTGATCCTTCATTAAAAACTCCGATTAGTTGCATAGCCAATTACTCATCAGATTCTCGTTGTTATAGAGGTGCATGTCAGTCTTGTATCGATTATGATAGTAGCGATGGTTTAAGTGGTAATTATACAGATAAAGGAATTACATGGAACGAGTCTTATAGCTTTAGGCCGCTTGAGGGAAAAGAGGACAAATGTATTAATAGTACGCACTTAAATGAATCATATTGTAATCCGAATGACCCCTCAGATTCTTACATAACAACTGAAGTAGTTAATTGCCAAACCAAATTTAAGGTCCCTCATGTTTGTAAAGACGGAGAGTGCCATTGTAATTCCAAGATGGATTATAAGAAAAAATCTTGTACAAGTGATGAATTAGCAACTCTTTGGGATGCTAATTGTCAGGTGTTAGATAGTAAGCAAGTCTCTTGCGATTACAATAATATGGGGGTAGTTGGTGATGCTATACCGTTTGATAGTGTGAAGATTGATGGTAAAGAATATAATAACACTAAAAATTATACTGATACTGGTACTAGAGATGTAGAAATAATGGAGAATGGAGATTTTGTTAGGCTTGATTGGGATACAAAGGACAACGGTGATGACCCGGCAGAGCTAGGCGACGAACTTAATTTAGAAGCAATCGATTTTTCTTCTTCAAGACAAGGACAAAAGAGAGGATACATTTTTGTTAACAATCTAAGTAGATCTAAAACAGTTTTATTCGATAAATTTACAGATAGTAATGAGGTATGTGTTAAAGATTCTGAAGGTGTGGATTCTTTAAACGACTTCAGTGATGATTGTACGGGTTCGGATGAAGTAAAGTTGAACTGTCCCGGTAGTTCTCAGGGATATAGTTGTGAAATCGCTAAAGGAGGATCTCATTACAAAGTCTGGCCATTGAAACATTCAGGTGTTGTTGAGTTGACCGGTTCAAGAATAAATACAAATAGTATTTGTCTAAGGTCCGATTTAAATTGTAACCCTTCTGATTGGTCGAACGTTACTTGTAATAACGGTACTAAAAGTAGAAATTGTAATATAAAGCAAGGAGTTTCTTGTTCTGGTGGAATTGGGAGTTATGAAACCACTACTTGTTCTGGGAGCTCCAATGGTTCTGATGTAGGTTCCGGGCTTTCGGGATCTGGAACAGGAGACGTCGACGCTACTTCAGATAACTTAAATAACACTTGTACTAGAGATGACTGGAGATGCACTTCTTGGGGCGATTGTTCTGATGGCACCAAAGAAAGAGTTTGTTCGAAGAAATTTGATTCTAGTTGTAGTGGAGGGACTGTTCCCGAACAAACTAGTTCCGAAGGCTGTGATACCGGAGAATCTGAAGAGGTTAAGGATACTACTCAGAGTTCTGACGGTCTTCCTAGCTGGGCATTGGCCGCAATAATCGGAGGAGTTGCTTTAATTGTTGCAATAATTGTTTTCTTTATTGTAGCTAAGAGTAAGAAGTAATTATTAGCAAATTTTAAAAAGTATTTTTTCCTGAACATCACAATGAAAAAGAGGGCAGTTAGCATTGGTTCGGTTTTATTACTAGTTGTTATGATTTCATTGTCATATGTAAGCGCGCAAACAATAGGCGGAGCAGAGGTTGCTAGATACACTTTCGAGGCAGACACCGTTGAAGGAAATAAGCTAAAGGATGTTTGGGGAGATAATAACGGAACGATAAATGGAAGCATAGTGTATCCAGATGCTCGTTCTGGTAGCGATGTTATGGGCTTTGATGGTGATGACTATGTGGAAATTCCGGATGATGATGGGCTTTCTCCAGAGAGAGGAATAACTGTAATGACCTGGGTTAATTTTAATTCTATCGATGATCACGATAATTTGGTCTCAAAATGGGGCGACTCCAAAGATAATTATAATCTCCAATTATCGGATCAACCGGAGAACAATTTTACATTCAAGATAAATCTTAAGGATAGTGGCTACTTAGAGGTTTTCAGTAACACCGCTCCTAAAAAGGATAATTGGTATCACTTAACAGGCTCTTGGGACGGAAATAATTTATCTATCTATGTGGACGGTAGAATGGAAGGTTCAAAAACATCTAGCTCCGAAAGAGTTAAAGGAGGTAGCTTTCTATCTATGGGCGGTGAGAGCGTTGCAGGAGGAAACAAGGAAATAAGATTAAACGGGTCATTAGACGATGTCAGAATTTACAATGCTTCCTTAAGTGAGAGTACCATCAATAGTATATACAACGGAAACTACGATCCAAGCGGCATACTAAAAAAGACATGGGTTTACGATAGCGATGAAGACGGTTACCATAAAAACGGCTCCCAGACCAAGCATAGTTCTTCAAGTCCTCAGCCTAAGGGAAAATGGATAAGACTCGTAAATTCCAGGGGCAAGGATTATTGTGATGGTATAAATGGCCTCCATAGAAAGGGAAACAAAGATTGTTATAGTGGCGAGACAAGCGATTTAAGTGGTGCCAGTTGTAGCGAGGATTCTGACTGTAACGACCTCTTGTCTAGATTTGGTCAGCGTTCAGGAGGAAAGGAGTTCAAAGAATTGTGGGAAGAATCTCTCTACTGTAATGATAATTTTTATTGTCAAATTAACACCAGTGTAGGCGCAAATTCAAAATTTGGGTCAACTTCACCATATTATTGGTTAGATGGACAATGTAGTATGAAAGGTTATTCTAACCTATCTAGTTATATTAGCGATTTTAAGACCGGAGCACCTTCTAGTGATGCAGCTTGTGGACCTTTTGATATGAAGATGCTGGAACACAATAAATCCGATTGTTTCAAAAGTCCACTAAATCTTTATGGGAAGCAAGCCATGAAAAATTACTTATGTGATTATAAGAACCGAGGTTTTATTGGAGAAACCATTACTGGATTCGATTTCTCTGTTGACGGCATGAGCGTAGACAGTACAAAAAATTATAGTGATACAGGCTTAAGGAACGTTACAATTTCCAGGTTTAATTCTAATGTCTCCTTCCCATACAATTTTTCAGAGAATGATTTTAATATTCATGATTATGATATGAGTTTTTCTGGTGATAATAATAAAGGTTATTTTTCTATAGAGGGAGCAAATTCATCTAACAAGACGGTCCACATGAACAGGCAGGCCAAGTCTGATCAAGTCTGTATTAAAGATTCTAGCAATATATCAGGATTCTACAACGAATTCATCCTTGAGACACCAGAGGATTGTAGTGGTACAAACGAATACCTTTTGAGTTGTCCAGGAAACAAATCGGGTTATAACTGTGAGATTATTGAAAACGGATCTGGTTATAAAGTTTATCCTTTGCAGCATTCTGCCGTAGCAGAGTATGTTGCGAACGATAGTGGAGGCGGTACTACTAATAATTCATGCTCTAAATCTGATTGGAATTGTACTCCTTCTGATTGGTCTAATGTCACTTGTCAGAATGGCCAGAAGAATAGGTCTTGTGTAAAGAAATCCAATGTTTCTTGTTCTGGAGGTTATCAGCCTAATGAAACAGTTTCCTGCGGTAACCAAACCTTGCCTAAATGTGAAATAGATAATCATTATGAGTGTACTGTTTGGTCCGACTGCCATAAAACAGGAGACCTTAAAGGCCAACAAACTCGAAAATGTGTCAAGCAAAACGAATGTAAAAATTACGACCCTAAAGAAAAGCAAGATTGTGAAGTAGAGGATTCTGGCTCTTCTGACAACGAAGAAAATACAAATGAAAGTGATTTTCCTTGGACTATTGTTTTGATAAGTGCAGGAGCGTTACTTCTTGGATTAATTATCTTGTTGATCATATGGAAAACTAAATCCAGTTCTTCAAAAGGATCTGCAGGAGATAGTTCTAGTAGCAAATCCGGATCTTCTGGAGGCTCTAATGGAAGTTCCGGGGGAGCCCCTGTCAATGTTAATTCGTCAGGTGGTCAGCAGGCCCCTCAAATGAATGCCCAGAAAAAACAAACAGCTGCTCAAAGGCCTCGACAACAAAAGATGCCTTCTAGACAGCAAGCTCAACTATCTAAAAAGAAAGTTGCCAGTCAGAGAAGGAATTTGGCTCCAAATAGGAATTCTCGTGCAAGGAGATAGCCTAAGCGAGCCAATAACATGAGGAGACGAGGAAGAGGCCAACAAAGGCGTTAGTTTTCTAGAATAAGAATTTGTAACCAATTGAAGCTAGGTAGGCAATTATTATGGTTGCAGTTATGTTTCCGAGGGTTAAAGGCAAGATCATTCTTTTGTAGGGGTATTTTAGAAAACCTAAGGGAACTGTTACTATATCATTTGGAAAGGGAGTGAATCCGGTGTAAAAGTAAATTATCCCTATTCCTGCCCATTTTGGTTTGTTTTTTATTATTTTAGAAATTTTCTCTGTTCTTTTGCTTATTTTTTCCGGAGCTACATCCTCTCCCTTGCTTCCAATGTAGTAAAATAAAGAATCCCCTATTGAAACACCTATCCCTCCTAAAATCCCTATTAGCAAAGGACTTAGTCCGGCAGCACCCATAGCATAGGTTAAGATGTAGTAAGAAGACGAAGTTAAAGAAGAGACCCCTCCTACAGCAGCTACCAAGAAGTAACCTATGAAAGAGTTCCTCACACCTAGTTCGTTAACTATTTTTTGAGGGCCTATAATGCTTATCGTTATTACTCCTGCAAGCAAAACTATCAGGAACGAGAAAAATCCTAGATACCTCTTTGTTTTGTTTTTCATAGGGCAATCCGGAATTTTTCATATAAAAACTTTTTTTGGATTTGGTTCTTTACGGAAAAACTTTATAAATGAACTTTCTCATAATATTCTATCCAATGATAAATTTTTGGAGGATATGATGGAAGACGCATACAAATTGATTGAAAAGGTAAGAAAAAGCGGGAAGCTTGAAAAAGGTACCAATGAAGTTACCAAATCTATAGAGAGAGGAACCGCAAAAATGGTTGTTTATGCTGGTGATGTAGATCCTAAAGAGATTGTTCAGCATTTGGCTCCTCTTTGTAAGGAAAAGAGAATTCCTTGCCAAGAAGCTGATAGCAGGCAAAAACTAGGTATTGCGGCCGGACTCCAAGTTCCTACTTCTGCGGTAGCGGTTATAGATGCTGGCGATGCAGAGAAAGAACTTCCTGCTGCAGAATAGTTTTTACTTAGTTAGATTTAAATATTCCCTGTATTTTCGCTTATTACAAATCAAAAAATCAAAAATGGGCCGCCAAAACAAAGTTTTGAGCCCTGCATTTGCTCTTTTCCGAGTAAATGAAGAGGAAAAATAACAAATGAGTAGCAAATTTTAATTTGCTACTACATATTCGCTTTTTCAAGGAGGAAAGCGAAAAATCAAATATGGCAAAGAACCAAGATTCAAGACAACAGAAAGGTAAGGAAAGCGTTGCTGGAGCTGAGTCAGTTCCGGCTCTAGTTGAAGAAGTAGTCGGAAAGACTGGTTTTAGAGGAGAAATTACTCAAGTTAAATGTCTTGTTCAAGAAGGAAAGGATAAAGGACGTTCTATGAGGAGAAATGTTAAAGGTCCTGTAAGGGTCGGGGACCATCTGCTTCTGAGAGAGACAGAAATTGAAGCTAGAAGAGTTAAATCTAAAGTAACTAAAGGAGCTCATTCATAAAGTAGAAAATGCCTCGATGTTCATATTGTAAAAAAGATTACGACATTCACAAGGGTTTGACATTGGTTCTTAAAGATGGCCGTATAAGATATCTTTGTTCTTCTAAGTGCAGGAAAAACATGTTAATGAAGAGAAGGAAAGTTAAGTGGATTGCCAAGTTTAAGGATAAGCTTAAGAAAAAGTCTCCACAACAATAATTCTCCCGAATGATTTATAAATAGTATTTTCCTTTTGGTAGTATGGTTAAAGGAAAAAGAGGCATTGAGTTTTTGTTTGCATTTTTGTTTGTAGCAGTTTTGTCGTTTGGTGGTGTTAGTGCATTGTCGACTAGCTTCTATGGAAATTACCAGAGTGATGGTTCTTTAGAGGGAAATTACACAATTACTCTGGAAGAAGGGGAGCTTTTGCCTACTTCTTCTGAATTGGTCTTCAATACTTCCCAGAATGAATATTCATATGTTTTGAATAATGTATTTTCCGGAAGTACTTCTGATGGAAATTTTTATTTGAAAGGCTCTGATATCTCCGGTAGCGGCGAAGGTTATGGTTTAGAGGGCCAAACCTCCTCTAGATCTAAAGTTAAATTTAAAATGAAAATTCTCTCTCCAGCTAACAATAAGAGCTCCTCAAATCAAACAGATTCAGGTAATGAAACTAGTTCTGGCAGTAAAAGCTCTTCCGTAGATGAGCCCCCTTATTCTTACGAAGATAATTTCGATGTTGCTGATAATGGTGCAGGAGAAACCACTAGCCATGTTGCAACTCTTAATGTTACCGGGAACGCTGTAGGAAATTCTTTCGGACAGTTAACAATCGATTATAAAGATGGAGATACAAACGTTAGTAATACTGCTTCGGGTGATGGACTAGGTAATCTGGATGCAATCGGAATTGATACAGATGGTGATGGCAATATTGATAAAAACATAAAAGGAGATTTAAACAATGGTGGCTTTTACACTAAAAATGACGGTAGTAAACTAGTTATTGGAGCTTCGGGAAATTATGGATTAAATTCCAATGATATGTTAGTCGTAGTTTACGATGAAGTTCAAAATCCTTCTTCTGCTGGGAGTAAAGATGTTGAAATGAATCTTAATGGAGATAAGGTTTACGAGGGCGATTTCTCAATAGAGAATACCTCTAGCGATTCTGGAGGTTCCGGTAATTCCGATTCAAACAATCGTACTTCAAAATCTGATAATGAAACTTCCGGAAACGAAAGTTCCGGCGATTCAGGGAGTTTGTCCAGCAACGAAACAATAAGTACAAATTCTACAACTTCTGATGATGAAAACGAAACTTCCTCTGATTCTCAAGACAATTCTACTAAGGAAAATCAAACTACTTCGGATTCCGAAAGTAATTCAGGCTCGGACTCTGGTGATTCAACTAACTCTTCTACCGAAGATTCTTCAACAAACGACGATTCTAATTCAGAATCTTCCTCCAGTGATGGTTCAAACAGTGATTCAGAGGACAGTCCTTCAAGTTCCAAAAACTCGGGAAGCGACTCTTCTAGTGGCGATTCAAGTCCTTCAGACAGTTCTTCAAGCGAAGAAGGGAATTCTGGTTCTGGAAGCGATTCTTCCAACGGAAAATCTAAAGGTAAATCTAAAGGCAAATCTAAGGGAGAGGGTTCAGCTAGTGTAACTGGTGGAGCAATTTCTGGAATTCTGCAGGGGGTATTTGGATTTTTCCAATCTTTGCTAACCCCTACTGGTGCGGTTTCTATGCAAACTGATGAGACAGTTTCTGGAAGTGTAAGTGTTAATGATTCCTACACATATTCGGGCCTTGAAAGCAACGAAGAAGTCGAAATTGTTGAAGGAAGTGTAAAGACCTCTTCTGAAAATTTGAGTGCTGATGATTTAAGCATTAGTGTAGAAAATGGCACAGCAAAAGTTACAACAGATTACTCCTCAACTTCTAGTGGTTTTGGAAGTTCTTTTGAAGGAACAGGAAGTAAGGAAATTGTTGTAGAATTTTCCAACTTAAATAATTTGAGTTTCCCTAATCAAACAGGTGAGGATTTAAGCGTTAAGCTTGTCTATAATGGTACAGAAATTTCGTCTATTGATTCTAAATTGGAAAGCAATTCTTATGCTTTAGATGCCGGAGTGTCTCTTAACTCCTCGCAAAAACAAGCACTTAGGAATGAATATGGAAACTTTAGTGTTGAAACTTCCAATGTAGAAGTTATTGGGAACAGAATCTTTGTTAAATTGAAACTTGGCGATAAGTGGATAGAGTCTTCTTACGATAGTTCTTTGTCAGATCAGGAATTGAAAAAACAAATAGAAGAAGATAGAGTAAGATGGTTAGGAGATGTTGCAAACTCGGTTTCAAATTCAGGCAGTTCAGAAGTCTCCAATTCAACCCAAGAAAAAGTAAATTCAGTTAAGGGTAAGTCATATAGCCTTTAACAAGGTTTAAATAAAAAGAAAATTTTGTATTAAGATGGTGAGGAAAAAAGTTTTTGGTGTTTTGGCAGTTTTTCTTAGTTTGACAATTATCTTAGGATTTAGTGTTTCTTCTCAAGGAGGCCCTCCGCAGAGTGTTTTGAAAGAATTAGCCAACCAAACAGGTTCAAGCCCCATTGAGCTTAATGCTACTCCCTCTAATGTGAGTGAAATTTCTAGCGAAGAAAGTCTTTATGATGGAGGGGTCGATGTATTCGAAGTTCGTGGACGAAGTCTTGAAAACGGTCCCGTAATGGCAATTACTGCTGGAGGAAGTTCCAGTAAGAAAACGGTTAAGAAGGGATTGCAATATACAAGAAGCACCTTGAATTTTGGTTATAGCGGTAATTCAAGCGGTTCAGAATTCATGAAATCTTCAGGAGTAAAGACAAGCAAAGAGTCCGGTAGGATTATGATGAGAGGCGGAAGTATTACAGGAATCTCTACTTCAATAGATGACGGTTCTGATGTAGGAGAAATTCAGGTTAAGATTTACAAAAATGGTAATGAAGTTGGCTTAAGAAATTCATTTGAAGGCATTTCTTCAGGTGTAAAGAAAGACATAGACAGACAATCTAGAGGGATTGTTCAGTTTAATAGAGGAGATTCAATTTCTGTTCAAATAGTTTCTTCAGAGGATAATTCTTGGAGTAATGCAATAACTTCGGTTGAAATAACCACCAAATAAATTACTTATTATATATCCGTTATTTTTAGAGGTAATCGGTCAATTTATTGGATCTTAATATTGAACTTTTCGATATTTCATTTAACTAAAATGGACTTCTTCTTCCTCTTTTCTTCCAACTGTTTTGTTTGCTAAGTAAATTGCAGCTTTATTTACAATGCTTTCTAATATATTCTTGTCCGATCTTTGAGATGCCCTTTTTATTCTTTCTACTTGTGCTATTTTTTCTTCTCTTGTTTTTTTGCCCGATATTGATTTCATGAATTGAGAGTATTTTTTGATTATTAAGAAGATCAAAATGGCCAATAGCAATGGCAACCATAATATTAGAGTTTCTATGCCTCTTACATCCTTTATTGGGTCAGGAGTAGTTTCGTTTTTTTCTTCCCTATCACTGTCACTACTTCCGCCTGTTTCAGATTCTTCCTTGCTTCTTGTTTCGACTTTCATTGTAAGGTCTATTTTTTTGGTTTCATTTTTTGATACTTTTACTTCTCCTTTTTTTGTTGTTTCTTTTAGTCCCTGGCTGGAAAAATCTATGCAAACTCTTTCAGACATTTCCGCCATTAGATTTATTTGTTGCTTATTTAGATCTGTGCTTTTGTTTATTTTTCCCTGTATTCCCACTTCTAGCCCAAATATAGCTTCATCTTTTAGGTTGGTGGCCGTGAAGCACCTTTGTGTGTTTTCGTTAGGATTTAATGTAACTTTTATTGAATCTTTGTCTAGTTTAAAATTGTCTGTTTTGTTTTCTTCCTTTTTCGGCTTAGGAGGGCCTCCACCGCCGGAGCCGCCACCCGAACCTCCGTCATCGCTTGAAGGGACTTCTTGTTCTTTTCCTCCTAGAAAGAATCCTTCGATATTTTTGCTTGGTGTGATTGCGGTAGTTTTACTTCCGCCCGAATTTATTGATACTATATCGGCCGAGGCTATGCTTATATAGAAGATAGATAGAAAGACAATTAAGTATAACAGCCTCTTTTTCGAATTTTTCATGTTCCTTCGAGGATAACAGGTTTTAAAAATATTTATAAAGGTTAACAGTGTCGGGATATTATGAGAAAAGAGGTACTTATTATATTGGTTGTGTTTTTTTTAAGCGGGGTTTCTGCAGCTAAGGTTCAGGACGATATTCATTTGAACATAAAGGCCACTGATTCTAATGGAAATGTTCAAACCGGAACCTTTAATTTTGCCTTCAACATCTCCAATTCCTCGACAAATACCTGCGATTCTTCTAATATTGTTTACTCAAATTCAACTACATTGCAAACCAATAGTAATGGGGTCATTTCTTATTACCTTCAAAATGTTTCTCTTAATTATAGTGAGCAGCATTGGCTTTGTCATTATAGGAATGGAAGTCTTCAGGAAACAACCCAGATAGCTGCTAGTCCAAGAGCTTTAAGTGTTGATTCAGGAGATGTAGAGCCTAACGGGGCTTTGAATTTAACGGGAATTAGAGGGTTGTTTGAGTTTTTAGGAAGTCTGACCAACAGGATTACTACACTTTTTGTTAAGAATATAAATGCTTCAGGGGATATAAATGCTTCGGGGACTGTTCGGGCGAATAAGTTTATTCAGGATGGTTCTGCCATAAGTGGTGCTGCTCCTTCAGCTATTAATTTGACCTCATCAAAATATGACGGAAAGATAACTAACGGGTCTAAAAAGGGATATGCTGCTGCTAACCAGATTTGCGGGGATGAGTTTTCGGGAGCCCACCTTTGTAATGAGTTTGAGGTTATGAGGGCCTACGATTCCGGCAATGCAGACCATTTAAATAATGTTGATGCATGGATAAATGCAGGAGGGCCTAAGTATGTTCCAGCTGATACTCCTGTTAACGATTGTAACGGATGGACTTATAATGGCACTTCAGACTATTTGGGGAATTACTGGCATTTTGACTCTTCTACTGGTGGAGACGGAAGAGCTATAAATTGTGGAACCGAGTTTAAATTAGCATGTTGTAGTTAGAATGAAAAAAAGAGGTTTTATATTATTAGGTTTGGTACTTTCGATGATTTTTTTATTTGCAAGTTTAACTAGTGCCGCGACATGGAAAGCAAACCCTGCTAATTGCCCCAAGTCGTTTAATTCTCAGACTTGTCCAACAGGAGAGAAGCTTTGTGGTTCGAGCGGGGGAACCACGTTTTGTTACGATACATCGTCACTAAGTGCACCCGGATCAAGCACTACCGGCCAGGACACAAATCAAGGCAGCTTGGCCGGTGGATACATTGTCAATTGTGAGGCTTACGACGGAAGTGTGCCTTATTGTGATAACGGTGGAAGCTTTTGGTGTAATGCAAATTCTACTTGTGAGACCCAAAACAGACAAACAACCTGTTCCGCAAACACTTTTGCTTATCAGTCAGGAAGTTCTACATGTGCAAGCTGTAAAAGCACACATTTGGATTGTGACAACGATGGAGGGGTTTGTGAAATAGATAAAGGAGCTAATGGTTGCGGGAATAATGTTGCCGGAGGTGAGTATGATACCTCGTGTAATACCACGGTTAATGATGGGCAATGTGTTGCAAGAACTAACTTTTATGATTGTGACAACGACGTGAGTTATGATAACAATAATAATCAATGGACCGGAAATTTCGAAATTGAAGCAGGAGAAAGCTGTACTACTGATTCGGGTTTGAGTGGTACATGCCAAGTTTCAGGCTCTAATGCTTGTGGTACTTCCGGAACTGATTCTGATGGAAATGACTGTAATTGTGTTCCCGGAAAGAGTAAGTTTGAGACCGGAACTGAAGCACAGTATTCGACAAGCGATTCTGAAAATGCAATTTTGAGTTTTAAGAATTTAGGTCAGGGAGGCCTGATTAACGCGACAAATTCTCTTGGCGAGAGCTGGAGGATAAATAATAAGAGTTGTATGGTTTTGAAGGACGGGACTGAGGTTTGTACTGGTTCGGATTTGGGTTCAGGAGGAGGAAATGGAAGTAAATGGAATTTGTCAGGAGACTATTTTTATAATAATTCAGGGAACCTGACTTTTAATACTACTTTGGCTTCAAGCAATCTTTCGGTTAATAGCTCTAGTTACTGGAATGGAGTAAATTCTTTCAACGGTACCCAATTTAATGATGAGTCTGATAGCTTGAATTTAAATTTGACTTGGTTGACAGGGAATTTCCTGGAGACTTCCGATGAAAGCAATTTAGACGTAAATTCTTCTGATTACTGGGATGGCTTCAATGATCCCGACGATATTCAGTATTCTAATTTGTCTACAAATTTCTGGAACGAGGATGTTAATGTTGGTTCGAATAACTTTACAATTAAAGGAGATTTGAATGCTACAGGAAACGTAACCTCCCAAACGGACTTTTGTATTGAAGGAGGAAAGTGTTTGTCTAATACAGGGACTGGTTCGGGTGATATAGAAGGTGTTCTAACAGATCTTTCTCCTTATTTGTTGAATGGTTCCAAGTCGGGAAGTGTTGATTTGAATTTCAATGAAAGTTATTTGAATAATACAATTGATGCTCGGGATGACACTACACAAGATACAAATCTCTCAGGAGATTCTGCAGGTGGTGATTTATCAGGAACATATCCTAGTCCTAATGTTGAAAATAATTCAATAACTTTGAAAGAACAAAACATAACAAATGAAAATTGGTTGGAGGATTCTCAAGAAAGCAATTTAGATGTAAACAGTTCTGATAAGTGGAGAACTGCCGAAGGGATTATTGACAATGTTTCCGGTATAAAAGGTTCTGACATTACAAATGATTTGAATTGGATAAATACCTCGGATATTTGGAACAGGTCTTCCGGAAATGTCTATCTTTCGAGTTCTTCGGACAATGTTGGAATAGGAACTTCTAGCCCTATTGCAACTTTAGATGTTGACGGAAACGCGACCTTTGGAGGTACTTGGGAAAACGGAGGAGCCGAGATAACCGGAGGAGATGTTTACGCTCAGACTGGTTACTTTTACAATATAACTTCGTTGAATGTTACTAGCTTAAATATTAATGGCTCGCAAATTCCTTCAAAGGATGATA
>JBDGRI010000031.1:0-1754 GCA_042218235.1 Candidatus Pacearchaeota archaeon | reverse complement strand
TCAATACTCGAGAATTGAGGATTACATCTAGCAGCATTGACCGATTTGGCCCCAGCAAGTAGTAGAATTAATATTACGAACAAAAATATCGTTTTTTTGGCATACACGTTTAAATTTTTATAAATTTAAAAATTTTACTAAGATTATCAAAAATACGGTCAAAATAATTATAATATTTCGCTTAGACCTTTGGCCTACTAACAAATCTGTTACCCTTAATGAAAAACCTGTACCTTTCATTCAAATCCTCTGTAACACCTACCCTGAAAGAATCTTCTATTTCATAAATTTCTTCTTCACCTTCAGGCCCTTCAATCCAAATCTCGTTAGAACTTAAGACATTTTGTCCATGAATTTCTTTGTCAATCCCTAAAGCATCCGTCAATAAACCAGGGCCTTTGGTCCTTGCATCAAAATTCAAAGATTCTAAGGCACGAATCAAAACAGCCGAAGGTTCTTCCTTACTTTGCGTAACAAAATTTAACATTTGGTATTTGTGAACATTGTAAACTAAAATAGTTCCAGGTTCTGCCCACATTTTCTCACTAATTTTGTTCCTTCCCTTACTAGCCCTCGAAGCAGGATCTTCAGGACCAAAATAGGCCTCAGTTTCAACAATTCGTGCTTTCATATAAACATCTTCGACTTTTCTAACCAAAATTTTCCCCAATAAGTCTTTAGCAACTTCCTCAGGCGAACGTTCAAAGAACTTCTTTTTCAAACATGTTTGCACAACCATATAAATTCAAGCTAGATTTCAATTTAAAATTTTTCAATCACAAGAATTAAAAGAACCGCAATCGAGATTTTGACATGCCAATTAACGCATCCCACGAATATTATGAAGCCGAAAGAGAGTACCATCAAGCTGTTTCTACAAAAGACAAAATTGAAAAGCTCAAAAAAATGATTTCAGTGGCCCCCGCACACAAAGGAGCCGAAAATCTAAGGGCACAACTAAAATCAAGATTAAAAAAACTAAAAGAGGAACAACAAAAAGAACAAAAGAAAAAATCCTCTTCTGACAAAAAAGAAGCAATAAGGAAGGCAGACATGCAATGTGTTATAGTTGGAACGACAAATTCCGGAAAGTCTTCTTTAATTTCCTTATTAACAAACCAAAATCCTGTTTCAGCAGACTACGACTTTACAACAAGAAAACCCGTAATTGGGGTAATGGAACATGAAGGATGCCAAATACAAATAATAGAAAACCCTGCATTCGAGTCGGAATTTTACAATAAAGGTTTAACAAATAACACAGACACAATCTTAATGGTAGTCGAAGATTTCGAACAAATTTCAATAATTGAAGAAGATTTAGAAAAAGCTCAAGGGAAAGTAATAATCGTATTCAACAAAACAGACAAACTCGACCAAAAAGAAAAAAGAAAACTTGAACAAACACTGAAATCTAAATACAACAGATACCACAATTTCCAAACAATATCTATAAAGACTAAAGAAGGCATAGAAGAACTTAAAGAAAAAATTTTCCAGAGCTTTGACAAAATAAGAATTTACACAAAAGAACCGGGAGAAGAACCTTCACCAAAACCTATGATGATGGAACCCGAATCAACAATTGGAGAGGCAGCCGAAAAAATCCTAACCGGATTTTCAAAAAACATAAAGGAAGCCAAAATAACAGGCCCAAGCTCAAAATTCCCTCAACAAAGGGTCGGTTTAAAACACAAATTAAAAGACAAAGACGTTATTGAGTTTAAAACTCGTTAATTAATCGTAATTCCAAC
>JBDGRI010000030.1:0-1566 GCA_042218235.1 Candidatus Pacearchaeota archaeon | reverse complement strand
ATTAATCATTCATTCTTTTCTTTCCGTATTTATCGAAGTAGATGAAACTGTCGAGTTCTGACTTTCTTGGTTGTTTTTCGAGATGGTGTTCTGCTTCGTAGCCTATTGGAAAAATTGCTTCAACGTTTGTTCTTTCTGGAATGCTTAGTTGTCTTTTGATTTCCTCGTCTATGAAGTAACCTATCCAACAAGTTGAAAGATTTAGGTCTTCTAGTTTAAGCATGAAATTTTCCATGGCTGAGCCGGCTTGTTGTCTTAGGTACATTTCTCCCTTGTCCTCGAAAGAAGTTAATGTTCTTTGAGAGTCAGAGCAAACTACTACAACATAATATGCTTGGCTTATGAAATCTTGCTGGCAATATTCGGCAATTTTGTCGATTGTTTTTTTGTCGCTGACTAAAATGAATTTTAAGCTAAAGAGGTTTCCTGCCATGGGAGCGTGTCTTGTGAAGTCAATTGCTTCCAAAATTTCTCTCCAATCGGGCTTTTTGTCAGAAAATTTCCTTACGCTTTTTCGCTCTTTTATTGCATCGTCAATGTCCATACCTGGAACTAGAATTAGTGATTTTTAATGTTTTCTACATGGGTTTCAAGACAAAGATCCCTTCTTTAACATGATTTGCATCTTTCCATGCTTTCTTCAACCTTGATTCCGGAACTTTGGCGTCTTTTGCTTCCTTTTTCGATAAAAAGGGAGAAGAATCATTGTAGATGTATTTTCCGTTTTCATATCCGGTTACAACAATCACATGGTTTGTTTCTTCAGGCCATTTTCTGTTGAACATCCTTTTTTCCCATTCCGGATTTCCCTGATAGAAAGTTTTTGACTTCAATCCCACAATTACAGGAAAGCCCTTTTTCAAGTATTTCTTAATCAGGGTGAAATCTCCGTATTCACGGTTCTTTAATATCCCTAATTTTTCTGCTTCTTTTATCTTTTTCCACCAAATTTTAAAGAAGGTTTCCATTTCCTTCCCGGATTTGTTAATTAGGTCCAGATCGCGATAATGCCAAGACAACATTTTGTACCCTTTGTCTTTTATAGAAAGCATTACGTTTGGTATTGTACAGCCAAATTCTCTTTCTTTGTCTTTTGGGTGTTTTACTTTTGCTTTCTCGAAAACTTCTTTTTGGTTGATACTTGTCCCAAAATATCTTAGAACCATTGCGACCGATGTGACCAAACAGCTATAGTTATTAATGTTTTTAAAATGAGGGACTTCGAGTTTCATATAATTTTTAGGCAATGGCTTCTATTAAATTTTTCTAAAGCTTTTCATTAAGCTTGTGTTTTAGTATTTGGATTAGTTCCGGGTCGTTTTTTTCGTAAATGTCAGGTATTCCGAGAATTTCCATGTCTTTGTCTTTTGATGCTTTTGGGAAGATTTCTTTTAGGTCTTCTCTATGGAATTTTTCCATTGTTATTATTTTGTCTGCCCATTCAATTGCTTTTTCCGAGACAGGCAATTCGGCTTCAGGATGGACGCCGGCGTATTTTGCTTCGTATCCTTCGTACTTGCTATTGACTAATTCTGCTGCTGTTGGGCTTCTTTGCATTCCTGCTGT
>JBDGRI010000003.1:0-12290 GCA_042218235.1 Candidatus Pacearchaeota archaeon | reverse complement strand
TCCTATTCTTCAAGGGAATATGACAAGCAACCAGTTAGGCGTTAATTTAGGTCTTAATGCCACTCCAAATAGGCAATTCCATGTCAATGGCTCGATTTTAGCTAATAAAACAATTAATTCTACTGTAGATGTTTGTATTGAAGGAGGGAATTGTTTGAGTAGTGTTTCCGGAGGTGGCGGAGGATTTGACGGAGCAAGCGGAAACTACATTTATAATAATTCAGGAATTGTTACTTTCAATTCTACGCTGGCAGGAACTAACCTTTCTGTAAATCAGTCCGACTATTGGAATAACTTTGATACTGCTTCTGACTTGAATAATTTAATAACTTTGAAAGAACAAAATATAACTAACGAAAACTGGATTGAAGATTCCCAAGAAAGTAATTTAGATGTAAACTCTTCTGACTATTTGAGGGCTTCTGAAGGAAACATAGACGATGTTTCGGATATAAAAGGCTCTGATATAACAAATGATAGAAACTGGATAAATGATTCCGAGGATACAGATACGAACCTAACAGGAGAATCTGCAGGTGGAGATTTGTCAGGAACTTATCCTGATCCTACAATTGCTTCCGATTCGGTCGGTTCTAACGAGCTTAATGAAACAGATTCTTATTCCCTCAACTGGAGTAATTTGGGTATTTCACAAAGTGAT
Source organism: Candidatus Pacearchaeota archaeon (assembly GCA_042218235.1). GTDB lineage: Archaea > Nanobdellota > Nanobdellia > Pacearchaeales > GW2011-AR1 > JBDGRI01. The sequence continues at coordinate 11,629 of JBDGRI010000003.1, read as the reverse complement.
GTTTCTGCTTCAGACGTAGGCCTAGGTAATGTAAGAAATGTTGACTTGGATAATGCTGATGGAAATGCTTTAAATTATGATACTAACAACGAAAACTTCGAAGTCCAAGAAGGGCAGATAGATACCAGTAATTTGAATAATGATGCTGGATTTGTTAGTACAGATAAAAACAACTATACGGATGGAGTCAGCTTTTCTGGCACAAACACAAAGACTTTAGATTTATCTAGAGTAGGACTTTCGAACCTTACAGCAAGTTTCAATGACCAGTATGAAGCAGATACCAATTTAACCGGAGAGTCTGCGGGAGGAGACCTAAGCGGAACTTACCCCGATCCTTCAATAGGTTCTGGTGTTGTTGGTGATAGCGAATTAAGTGTAAACGTTGAAGGAATTTCTACAGGCTTGTCTTCTGGTTCAATCGCCTTTTCGGACGGCTCGACTTTGTCAGGAGAAAATTCAAATCTTTATTGGGATAGCAGTAATGACCGTTTGGGAATCGGAAGCAGCGGACCAGCATCTTCACTTCAAGTTGGAAACGGTAGCGGTTCTGAAACAATTAGTTTTAATACAGATATTAGTAATAACGCAAGTATAGATTTCGCCAATGGGGGTACAGTTTATTCTAGAATAATTGAAGACAGTAACCAAGACATGGTGTTCGAAACTAACAATAACGGAGTTTCAGATAATAAAGACTTTATCTGGAAAGATAATGAGAGCAAGATAATGACCTTAATGGGAGAAGGAAGGCTGGGAATCGGCACCCACTTTCCAGGAGAAGAGTTAGAGGTTATAGGTCAAATAAACGCTAGCAATGACATATGTATAACCGGCGGTAATTGTTTAAGTTCGGTCTCTGGCGGTGGAGGAGGATTTGATGGCGTAAACGGCAATTATTTGTTCAACAACTCTGGTAACATAGATTTCAATGAAACGTACTTAAACAATAATGTAGAGTGGACATCTTCCGGAAGTGAGATATACCCTAATAACCTTAGCAAAGGAGTAGGAGTTAGAACCGATTCCCTTAATTCTCAGGCATTTGCTGTAAATACTTCCGGTACTGATTATGGAGTTTCATTAGGAACAGGCCTTACTCCATCAGGCACCCATTCATTATCAATCGGCTCTTCATCTAAATCTTCTGGGGATGTTTCCTTAGCCACAGGTTTTGACAACCTTGCTTCAGGATATGCATCCTTTGCCGGAGGCAAGTTTACAGAAGTATCGGGCGATGATTCCTTTGGATATGGGGATGGCGTCACAGTAGATGGATTTGACTCTTTTGCAGTAGGTTTAAATTCTAGCGCTGCCGGAAACCAGGCCTTTGCTGGAGGTTCTTTTGCTAATGCATCAGGAGGAACTTCAGTTGCGCTTGGGTCAACTACCGTAGCATCAGGATCGAATTCAGTTGCTTTGGGAGAAGGGACTGCATCCGGAAGCAATTCTTTTGTTTTAGGAACAGGCTCCTTAACTGAGGCTTCGGGTAAAAACTCATTTGCTTTAGGAGACGAAGTTGAAGCTAAGGGAGAAAATTCTTATGCTTTAGGAGAAGAGATTATTTCTTCTGCTAATAACTCTTTTGCTATTGGTTTATCAGAAAGTAATAACCCGCATCCGGACAATAATCAAAGTAACTCGATGGCCATAATGGGAGGAAGATTAAGTGTAGATCAAACAACTGCTGACTCCACCTTCGATGTCAACGGAAGCGTTTCTAAAAGGATAAAAACAAGTGATGCTGGTAATATTGCAATCGATAACGAGACATATGCACTAAGGCTTAATGCTTCCGTCTCAAGTAGGCAAGTTGTGCTCCCGGCTCCAGATAATGCTGATGATCGAGAATATACCATAATTAGAACAGATGATGGAAGTCAGGGTACTCTGGATATTGAGAGCTCTTCCGGAACTATAAACGGCATTGGAACTTTATCTCTTAGCAAGGGATATTCTTCGGTAAAGCTAATGGCAGATGCCGAAACAGACAAATGGTATGTTGTTTCAAGCTTCAGATATCCTTAGGTAATTCTTCCTCGATTTTAAAGTAAAAAATAAATTGCTCCTTTGATATTTTGAGATTTTTCGAATATTTGTTCAGTATTGAAAGCATGTGGTTCAGAAGGTAGAAGAAGAACTTAAAATTATCGTGAATTTGAGCTAGATTTCAAAAATCCGGTATTTTCTTGCAACATTGAAAACTCTTGTTTTTCTTATTTTTTCTTCAATTCCGCCAGCCTCGTGGATGTGTCCATGAATTGCTATGTCAGGTTTAAAGTATTCTATTGCCTTTCTTGTGGCTTCAGAGCCTTCGGCCATGCCTAATTCTGAGTCACTTTCCAGAGGATGTTCGTGTGTTAACAAAATTTTCTTTTTTGCATTTTTTATTCCTTCATGCGAATCGTTTAGGTTTTTGAGCATCTCCTTCTCTGTGTTTGCGAAAGGTCCTAAAGCAGCGTAGCCAGTTCCAAAAATTCCAATGTCATCTTCGAAGAATCCTTTTCCGTGTATATTGTAAACCCCCGGGAATTTTTGAATTAGTGCGTCTAAATTTGTGTTCGTGTCGTGATTTCCCGGAATTAAGAATGTTCTTCTTCCGCTTTTAGACAATGCCTCTAAAACCTCTTCAGACATTTCATCCAGGTGGCCTAAATCACCTGGAATTGCTATAAATTCGACTTCCTCTTCTTTGGCTTTTTGGGCAGCTTTTTCTGCCAATGAGATGTCCCCATGAAAGTCCGATATAGCAAGTATTTTCTTTTTGTTTTCCATCTTTTTTAATTACTTTATATTTTTTAAGAAATACTCTCTTGAGACTTTTATTTCATTAAGAATGCCTTTTAATAGTCCTATTTTGATTTTTCTTACGGAATGTATTGGTACGACGGTTGTTCTTCCATCGGGATTCCTATAGAAAGCGTGACTTTCTTTCTGCCTAATAAATTGAAAGCCCTCTTTTTTTAGAAATTTGATGAGCTTTTTTGCCGTTATTAATGGAAGTTCCATTTTTTATACGCTAATTTCTTGTATTCCTACAAACTTGTTTTCTTCTTCAGAATTATTTGATTCAATGCATAATTGTATAGCTTCTTTTATGTTGGATTTCGGTTCCTCTATGGTTTCTCCTTGACTCAGACATCCTTGAATTTTGGGCACCCTCCCTACATAGCCTCCGTCTTCATCTTTCTCTATGACTACATGGTATTTTCTTGCCATATTTTTTTCTAGCCCAGTTTTCTTAAAATATCTTTTGGTAAATAAAAACTATCTTGCTGTCTATGTAACCTAAAAGTAGTAGTGAATTTTAACATATATTTTTCAAAACATTTAAAAAGAAACTATTGTCAGAAAATATAGGTTAAATAGAAATTGTTGTAACTAAAAAATAGCGGAATTTAAAATGGCTACGGAGATAGGAGAAAACTTTGACATCTTTTTCAGAAGAAAACCGGCAATGATGCTGGTTGTTTTGAAAAAGAACTCTAAGATGAGATATGGAAGTGTTTTAGCAAAAGAAATTGATTGTACTTATAGCCATGCAGTAAAGATTCTCCAGACTTTGGAAGACTTAAAACTGGTTGAATTTGAGAAAAAAGGCAGAATTAAAATCATTAAACTTACCAAGAAAGGTAAGGATGTTGCCGAACATATTGAAGCAATTCAGAAAGTTATAAAGTAATTAGTTTTTTATTTTTTTGATTTATTTGATTCATTCGGGATTAGTATTTAATGTTTTTTCGATGAGGTTTGAGAAATTTTAGAACCATAATTTTTGATAAGCGGTTTTTAAATTTTTACCTCCATTTATTGTTATTTTCTAGTTCTAGTTAAGTTTTTTAAACCGTCTTGGAGACCGCTATATTAGGATGTTTCCTGTTCCCTATAGGGGATAAATAGGAAACGCCTAGGCGCCAATTAAATTGGCAATTCCGCTTTTGCGGAGGAGGACAAGATGTCAGAAGAACATGAACAACCTGAAGAAGAGGAATAACAACTCAGGTTCCAAAAAAGAGGAAAATAGTTTGCCGTTTTGACGGCTTATATTTTTCACGAAAGGCCTTTCCTCTTTCTTTTTCTTTTTTTGAATATTTTTATAAAATTGTAAAGTTTGTTTTGTTTATGAAAATTTTAATTGTGGGTGATTTGCATGGTAGAAAGCCTAGGATTCATTACAAGGATTTTGATTGTATAATTCAGATTGGAGATGTTTGTGATGATAGGAAGATCGGGCCATTTTGGAGAAAGTTCTTTAAGAAGTTGAAAAAGGCTCGAGACTTGGATGAAGCCGAGAAGCTTAATTTTATGGATTTTGTTGATGAAGAGATTGGGAAATATAAGTTTGAGGAATATAAGAAAGAATCTTTAGAGCGTGGGAGAGAAATTATGGAGTATCTGAATTCTTTCGGAAAACCAGTTTTCTTTATTCCGGGTAATTGGGATCAAAGTTATGGGAAGACACAAGTCAAAGATTTGGACAAAAGCGTCTACCATCATATTAAGGCTCATTTTGATATGTTTTCTGGTGAGAAGTCTAATAAGAAGTTGGTTGAAGGTTTGGAAAATGTTATAGATTGCCAAATGGATACTGTAGATTTTAATGGGGTTAATATTATTGGTTATGGGCTTGTTTCAGGTCCGGAATTATTTTCACATAAAAAGAAATTGAAAAAGCGTTTGAGTGAGAGTCAGGTTGAAAAATTGCAGAAAGCCAATGACAGGCTGATTTCAAAAGTTAACAACTTGTTTAAGAAGAGAGACAAGAAAAAGCCTACTATCTTTTTGTCTCATAATGTTCCGTATGGAACTAATTTGGATGTTGTCAAACAAAAAGGCTCTTATGCTGAAGGAAAGCATTTAGGTTCTTCCGTTGCGAGGAAAATGTGTTTGAAGTTTAATCCTTTGCTTTGTATTGGATGTCATGTGCATGAAGGTGAAGGAACGGATAAATTGGGAAAAACAAAAGTTGTAAATACTGGTTTTGGGAGAGATGCCCAAATTTTATTGGATTTAGATGAGAAAAAAGGTAAGATTAAGAAGTTGGAATTTTGGAGGAGTTAGTTTTTAAATTCCTCCTCCGCCGCCACCATAGTCCATTAAAGGTTTTACATTGCCTTCTGGTTCCCCTACAAACCCTAAATTCTCTTCCAAGTTTTTTGTTTTTATGAAACTCGTTAGGTTTTTCATTATAGTATTATGGCGATTTTGAAGTTTAAAATTTTTTCGGGATTTATTTTCTAATCGACAAAATGTTTTAAACAGGCCTCAAAGAAAGGGTAAAGTTCTTGGAAATTTGATTTGTTAGTGTTTCTCAGGTGTTTTTCGGGATTTTTTGGTAGGTGTTTGTATAGTTTTGGATAAGCCGATTTGAATTTTTCTAGTGCTTCATGTTTGTCTTTTGGAAAGATGTTTTTGTAAGCCAACATTGCTATAAGGGATGCAGGAAGAGCACTTTCATGATTTTCGTTATAGTAGTCGGGTATGTGGTGCATGTACCAAATAAAGTGTGCAACATCTAGTTTTTTGAGTTTTATGTTTTTGTTTTTGTAAGGATCCTTTCCGTAAAGAATTTTCTTTTTGTCTCTTTGGAAGTGCTTTATGAATAATTTCATTCCTCCTATAATTTTATACTTTTTTGCAGAGCTTCTTGTTTCTATGGATATTTTCGTTTTATTATATTTGTTTTGTATTTTGCTTAATTTTGGAGGAGGGAGAAAATCTTTGTAGAATACAATTAAATCAATATCATTATAGTCTTCTGAGTATAGAGAACTTCCCGTTTGTGCTATCGCCTTAACTCCGTCAACTTTCTTGATTTCATTTACGACCTTGTCTAGAAGTTTTTGGTCTTTTTGTTTCATTTCTTAGACGGTTCATAACCGGGAGCATATCTCTTTCCGAATGTTCCCTTATTTGTTAAGTTTTTCATTGTATTTTTTTTTAGTTATCTGAAGTTTAAATTTTTTTCGGAAAGTAATTTTTTAAACTAAAAGTAATTACTTTCCACATGAAAATTTTAGCTTTAAGCGATTTCCATGGTAGTTTTCCTAGTTTTATTAAAAAAGTGATAAAGAAAGAGAAAGTGGATGTCGTTGTTTCTGTTGGAGATTATCCTACTTCTACTAAATTGAAGGAAATAATTAAGAATTTCGGTTTTTACAGAGGTTTTGAAGGGTGGGAAGTAATCGGGGTTAAGAAGTATAAAGAACTTTTTAATAAAGACATTAGAAACGGGAAAAAAGTTATAGATAAATTGAATGATTTGGATGTTCTGGTGGTTAGCACGATTGGAAATCACGATTATCCTTATCCTGATGATTTAAGGGATGACGAGGACGAAGAGGAAGATTGGGATTGGGCCTTGAAGAAAGTTAATGAGCTTCCTAATTATGTTAAGAAAAAGAGGAATATTAGAAAGATAGATTATTCTTATGCTCGTGTTGGAGGTTATGTTTTTGTTGGCATGAGAGGGCATTCAAATCCGGGAAAAGTTAAGAGTGAAGCTTACAGGAAACATAAGAAAATTTTGGAAGAGATTTTTAGGAAATTTAAGAAAGAGAATCGCGAGGGCAAGTTGATTTTTGTAAGCCATAATTCGCCTTACGAAACGAAGTTGGACAAGATAACTTCTAAAGATGCTCCCGAGGAAGTTAGAGGGAAGCATTATGGTTCTAAGATGGCTAAAAGAGTTTTGAGGAAATGGCAGCCTGTTTTGTCAATTTCAGGACATATTGAGGAAGGTAAAGGCAAGGACAAAATAGGAAAAACTGTTGCTGTTAATTGTGGTTCTGTCCAAAACGGAGATTATGCTTTAATTGAGTTGAACGATAAAACCGGAAAAGTTTCTAGGGTTAGGTTTGGTAAGAGTTAAAAAATCTGCTTTTTTTTGGAAAGTATGAAAATTGTTGCTATAGGAGATCCTCATGGAGATTTGGAGAAGGTGAAGCAAATTCCTGTTAAAGATGCTGATTTGATTTTGTTAACTGGAGATCTGGGAAGTGTGGAGATTGCTAGAGAACATATAAAGAATAATGCTGAGAGACGGAAGAGAGGTTTGGAGCCTTTAGATTATGGCCCTGAAAAAAGAAAGGAAATTTATTATGAAGAATACAATTCAACTAACGAGATTTTAAAGTATTTGAACTGGTTCGGAATTCCCATTTATACGATTTTTGGAAATGTAGAACTTAACAAGAAGCAAGTTCAAGAGGTTAGCGAGTATGTAGGTGAAAAGATGCCTGATTTTTATGATTCCATGACTTCTTTTGAAAATGTGAGGGTTGTTTGGGAAGAAGTTATTGACTTTGATGGTTTAAAGATTGGTGGGTTAAATTATTTCGATGGAACTTCCGAGTCTACTAGGAAAGATCGTCCAAAGGGTGAAGGGAGAGACGGTCCTGAAGAGGAAGACAGAAAAGCGAAAGGGAAGGTGGATAGTTTCGGAAAAGTAGATGTTCTTTTGTGTCACCAACCGCCAAAAGGTTATGTAGATACGCCAAAAGAAGGATTACATGTTGGGAGTGAGGTGATTTTGGATTATATAAAGAAAAATCAACCGCGTTATGTTTTTTGTGGCCATATTCATGAGGGAGAAGGTCATGCCAAAATAGGAAAGAGTGATGTTTATAACTTAGGTGTTGCAGGCTACAAGGTTATAGATATTGAGCCTGAAAAAGGTTAAAAATTGGTATTTTTTTTATTTAGACATGAAAAAATCTGAGTTAAAGGAAAGGAATTTAAGGAATATTTTTGCAGGAGATTTCTTTTTGTCTGCTTAGGGAGTTTTGATTACATTTTTCTTGGCATTTTATCTTAGGCAAGAAGGTTTAACTGTTTTGGAGATTGGAGGTCTTTTTACAGCGGGTTTGGCTTTAGGTAGCCTGGTTGTAGGAATTCTTTATTCCGAAGTTTTAAGGAGGATAAAGCTTAGAACAGGGCTTTATTTGTATTCTGCTTTAGGTTTTTTGCAGAGTTTTGTTTTCTTTTTAGTTCCGACTTCTTTTGGTTCGGTTTTAGTTAAACCCATAATAAAAATTAAAGCTTCTATCGGAAAAATTTCTGAAGATGCTTCGGTTCAACATAATCTTTCAAAAAACAATCATCGTGAAGTAATGTCTCGTAGTCTAATCATAGAAAGTTTGGCCTTGGTTTTAGGATTGGCTCTTGCAGTTTTGCTTGTTAAATGGATAGGTTTCGAATTGTCTTTTTTAGCTTTTGCTTTAATTTCTTTGCCTTCGGTTTATTTCTTTTTTAGAGTTAGAGAAGACACTAGGTTTAAGAATAAGAAAAAGAAACCTCTTCCAAAACTTAAACCAAGACTTAAACTACTTATTTTCTCGGAGTTGCTTTATTGGTTTTCATTGGGTATTACAGGGAACCTTATAATAACTTTTTTGGTCACAGATAACTTTGAGGGGTCCATTGTTTGGCTGGCAGTAATATTTGCTTCTTTGCATCTCACTATAATGCTTACTACCTATTTAACTCAGAGATTTTTCAATAAGAGAAACTTTTATTGGAGCTCCTTAGTGGGAATGTTTTTTCTTTTTTTGAGTGCAATAATAGTAATAATTTCAAATGATCTGTATGTTGTTTTGGCGGCATTTATTATTGAGGGTATTGGGGCAGGAATATGGGTACCTTCAAAATCTGCTTTAGTCTGGAAATATACTCAGAAGGAAAATCGTGAGAGGGTTTCTGGAAGAGTCTTTGGCCTTAGAATGTCATTAGACTCTCTGGGACCTTTAGCAGGAGGCGCTTTAGCAACCGCTTTTGGAATTCTTGGGCCTTTTTATTTGAAATCAGGCTTATCTGTTTTGGTCATGGCAATTTACTTTTATCTTTGGAAGAAGTCAAAGTAACCCCTCGACAATTCCACACAAATCTTTAAAAAGAGTTTTCTATATTATTGAGCTATGAAAATCGGTGAGAGCGAGTTAGAATGGTTAGGTCATGCAGGAGTTTTTTTGAAGAATTCCGTGAATATTTATATTGACCCATACAAAATTTCTGACAAATCCGAAAAGGCCGATTTGCTTTTGATAACCCACGGGCATTACGACCATTTTAGCTTAGAGGATATAAAGAAAGTCGTTAAGGAAGGAACTAAAGTTGTTTGTCCTGCAGAATGCCAAAGCAAGATTGCTAGGTTAGAAGTTACTTTGGATATTAGAGTTATTGAAGAAGGCCAGAGCTTGGACTTGGAAGGTTTGAAAATTATTGCTTTGCCTGCTTATAATACAGAAAATAACTTTCATCCTCGTGAGGCCGGAGGTTTAGGCTATTTGATTAAGACAGAAGATTTCTTGGTTTATCATGCAGGAGACACAGACTCTATTCCTGAAATGCAAAAATTGACCGGTCATAAGCAGGAAGGGAAAGATTTTGTCGCCTTGCTTCCAGTCGGAGGGAGGTTTACAATGTCTGCTGAAGATGCTGCTGAAGCCGCCAACACCATAAAACCAACTTTGGCTATTCCTATACATTGGGGTTCAATTGTTGGTTCTGAAGAGGATGCTCAAGAGTTCAAGGAACTTTGTGAAGAGAAAAAAATCAAAGTAGAAATTCCCGGAAAAACTTAATTTCATTTTACCAAAAATTATTTTAACTATGTTCTTTTGGCTTTTTTATGGAATCGGAAAAAGTTGAAGTAGATAAGAAAGATTTGAAGAAGATTAAGGATGATTTATCGCAAATAAAGAGACTCCTTTCAAAGAAAGGGATTATTGAGGAAAGGGAGTTGACGGACCAGGCTGAAAGCGATCTTGAAGAGGCAAGGAATACACCTGAAAAAGAATATACTTCTTTAGAGGACGTGGAAAGAGAAGTTAATAATGGCGTATGATGTTAAATTCAGTCCGAAGTCAAAGAAATTTCTAAAGAAGCTGGAAAAAGAGCAGTATTATAGAGTTGTTGGAAAGTTTAAAGAATTAAAGAAAGATCCTTTTAGATATCTTGGGCATTTTGAAGGTCAAGTGCATAAGTTCAGGATTGGAAATTACCGTGTGCTAATTGACTTTGATTCCGAACGGAAAATTCTTTGGGTAAGGGTTCTTGATAAGCGTGGCAGGGTTTATAAGAGATAGCTTGTTAATTTCCGATTTTTTATTAGAATTTGGCTTGTGAAAGGATTCTGAAATGGCAACATGTTGTTCTTTGTTGTAGAAATTTTTATAAACAATGTTTTCGTCGACATTTTGAAATTAAAACCTTGAGGTGTCGTGAAAATGAAATTTTTTGAGTTTAGGCAAGATTTTTCTAGCGAAGCAATTGTCAATTCTTTCGGTTGTTCCTATAACTTTGCAGTCATAAAGCTGAGAACAAATCCCAGATTTCCACTCACCTCTGAAAACTCACTGTTTACAGAGCTGAAAGGAGGTAAAAGATACGAAAAATGACATTAGATTTTGCAAAAGAGGCAGTTGATAAGGCTGACTCCCATAGCATTAACTTTGATGAGTTAAAGGCCGGAAAGGCTAATATTAAGGTTATTGGTTGTGGAGGAGCTGGAAACAACATTGCCACTTGGCTATTCAATAAAGGAATTGACGGTGCTGAAATCTTTGCCGCCAATACCGACGCTCTACACTTGAGTGTTAGTAAGGGGGATGAAAAAATTCTTATCGGTAAGGAATTGACTAAAGGTCTTGGAGCTGGTGGAAAACCAAGACAAGGTAGAGAGGCTGCCAAAGAATCTTTGACAGACCTTAAGAACAAAATTGGTCAAGGAGATATGGTTTTCGTCCTAGGTGGTATGGGCGGTGGTACCGGTACTGGTGCTGCACCTGTAGTAGCTCAACTTGCTAAGGAAACCGGAGCTGTAGTAATCGGCGTTGTCACTATGCCTTTTGAATCTGAAAAGGCTAGAATTGATAAGGCTGAATTCGGTTTGCAGGAATTGAGAGAAGTTACTGACACATGCATTGTGTTGGATAACAACAGGTTGGTAGACATTGCAGGCCAGTTGCCTATCGAACAAGCTTTCGCCGTTGCAAACGAGCTTGTAAGCACCATGATTAAAGGTATTGTTGAAACAATTACTTTGCCTAGTCTTATTAACTTGGACTACGCAGACGTTTCAGCAATCATGAGAGGTGGCGGTGTTTCCGTTATTGGTATCGGAGAGTCCGACTCTAGTAGCGACCGTGTTAACGAAGCTGTCCGTCAAGCCCTAACACATCCATTGTTGGATGTTGACTACAAGGGTGCGACTGGAGCTTTGGTACACATAACTTGTGGGCCCGACCTGAAGTTGGAAGAGTTTGACGTTATCGGTAAGGCCGTTTCGGAGAACTTGAATCCGGATGCACAAGTTATACAGGGAGCTAGGATTAACAAGGACTTTAGCGGAAAAGTTAGAGTTATTACCATTATGACAGGTGTTAGCTCTCCATACGTCCTTGGCAAGGACGACCAACAACAGAAGCAAGGAAGCTCCTCCGACAAGGAAATGCAAGACCTAGGAATCGAGTCTCTTTAGACTTTAGCTAGGTTTTCAAGCCTTTAAGTTAATTTTCGCCTCGGGAGGCAAAAAGTCTTCCGAGGTTTTTCTTTTTCTTAAATTTTTAGAATAAGATTAATCATTCATTCTTTTCTTTCCGTATTTATCGAAGTAGATGAAACTGTCGAG
>JBDGRI010000029.1:0-11899 GCA_042218235.1 Candidatus Pacearchaeota archaeon | reverse complement strand
AATAAAATGAACTTTATAAATTTTCTTAGAAAACGACTTTTTATTAAAACGAAAAGAGATTTATTCTTTTTCGTAAGAGTCAGAAGAAGATTTTTCTTCATATTGATCTCCAATTTTTAAAGCATCTAAATTTTTCTGATAGATTCCCCATTCGGTGCCATCATTCTTTTTTTCTTCTGCGATTTTTTCATACCCTCTTTTTTCATGAACCTCTTGAGAAAGTTGGTTTTCTTTGGAAATGTCTGCAAAAATTTTCTTGTATTCTTTTTCCTTTGCAATTTGTTCAGCTTTTTGCTCCATTTGTAGGCCAAGTTTTTTGTACCCTTGAAGCCTGCCTATATGTTTAAAGTATAAAGATTGATCCTCATTTTCGATGTTTAATTGAGAGCCCCAGTTAGGATTTTTTTCTTTCCAATCTCTCATATCATAAGCTAAAGCATAGCCAACAACTTTATTTCCATCTTTAGCAACCAAAACTACATCAGAATTATTTTTGACGACATTTCCTAAGTCATCCTTATCTGGAGGATATACCAAAAAGCCTCTTTTATATGAATCTTTTCCGGATTTATTATTAGAGACAGACAATTCATTAAAAACATTCATTATGCCGGGAATGTCTTCTTTTTTTGCCCTAGTTATTTCTACGCTCATTCTAAATGCTTTTTGAATTTATTGTTTTTATCGACAAGGATACTTTTTCTCTTTACTGGTTTACTCGATATTTCGAACCCCATTATAATTATTTCTTCTCCTTTCTTAATCAAGTGAGATGCGGCACCATTCATACAAATTACTCCAGAGTCCTTTTTCCCCCTTATAACATAAGTTTCCATCCTTGCACCTGAAGTATTGCTTACAACAAGTACCTTTTGGCCTTCCCAAAGCCCGGATTTCTTAATCAGAGTTTCATCAATGGTAATGCTTCCAACATAATTCAGGTCTGCTTGAGTAACTATGGCCTTATGTATTTTTGACTTCAACAACTCTTTCATAACCAGAAAAATCCCCCGAATTATTTAAAGATTTTTTCTTAGACTTGCCTTTAGAACCTGAGCCTTTACTGAAGCAATTTCAACAAATAATATCTAATTACTCTTTATACGCGTTCTTTCTATGCTTTATCGTATTAATTATCAGTTTTCTTTCTGTTTCAAAATAATCTACAAAAAGACGATAATTCCCGACCCTTATTTTATAGAATTTTCTCCCTTTAAGGAACTCTAAATAATTCCTCACATTCTTTACTATTTCGTAATTGACTTTCCTAACAATTCTTTTAGAATCCTTGGGTTCTATTTACGTAGAAATTTTTGTGCAGGCTTTTTCCAAACAACGTTCATTTTAAAAATTCTTGAACAACTTCATCGTTAGAAACGTTCTCGCTTTTCCTTGCTTCTTCGACTTCTTTATCGACCTCTTGATTAACTTCTTTTCCCGATTCTTCATCAAATAGCCTGGCCTGAATATTTTCAACAGCTTTTCTAAGCATGCTTATTTCAGACTCTATCCTGTCAAGTCTTTTTTGCTCCATAAAACAAGAAATCTTTTTTGGTTTAAATGTTTTTTGTAAATGTCTCAAAAGCTTAAATTTTGTTACTATAGTAACAAAAAATTATTTCTTTTTAGACTTCCTCACTGAAGACTTTTTAGCAGACTTCTTTTTGCTTTTGCCTTTAGAGCCTGAACTTTTACTGCCTGAACTTTTCTCGTCGCCAGAGCTTTCTTCTCCTTCAGATGACTCTTCACCGGATTCTTCTTCCTGATCATCTACACCCTTAATTTTTCTTTCCGAAGAGTCTGCAACTTCTCTCATTGCATTGTCAAAGTCTTCCTTTGTAATTGTAAGCCCATCTTCTTTTGCTTTATCCTTGTCCTTAGTATAAATTCTCTTTATAGCATAAATGCCTGCGTTCCTACAAACAGCTTGTATGTCTGCTCCGGTCCAACCTTCTGTCTTTTCAGCATAGTCTTTAATATCAACATCTTTAGCCAAAGGCATTTCCTTAGTATGCACTTCAAATATTTGTTGCCTTGTTTCATTGTCTGGGTTTTCTAATGGAACCTTAGAGTCAATCCTTCCCGGCCTCAACAATGCCGGGTCTACCAAGTCTTTTCTGTTTGTAGCGGCAATAACCATTACTTTTTCTAACTCCTCAACTCCGTCCATTTCAGACAACAATTGGTTAACGACTTTTTCAGTCGAATCATTCATTGAAGCTCCACGTTGCTTGGAAATTGAGTCAAACTCGTCAAAGAAGATTATTGTCGGAGCTACTTGTTTAGCTTTTTGGAATATCTCTCTAACTTTCTTTTCAGACTCTCCAACCCACTTACTCATCAACTCAGGGCCTTTAACCGAAATGAAGTTTGCATTAGCTTCTGTCGCAACAGCTTTGGCCAACATTGTTTTACCAGTTCCCGGCGGACCGTGAAGCAAAACTCCTTTTGAAGGAGTAATTCCGGCTTTTGAATACAGGTCAGGCCTCATCAAAGGCAATTCAACCAATTCTCTAAGCTTATCTTTAGGCTTTTTCAAACCACCAATGTCTTCCCATTTAACATGAGGCTTGTTAATCAAAACTTCTCTCATTGCGGACGGCTCTACTTGTTTCAAAGACTCGATAAAGTCATTTTGTGAAACCTGTATTTTATCCAAAACTTCAGTTGAAACTTTTTCTTGAGTATTCTTCAATTCAGGGAAATGCGGCTTTAAAGCTTTCAAACCAGCTTCTTTAGACAAGGCTTCCAAGTCAGCTCCAGTATAACCCATTGTTCTTCGACCAACCTCGTCAAAGTTAACATCTTTAGCTAATGGCATGCCTCTAGTATGAATTTGCAAAATCTCTTTTCTAGCTTCTTCGTCTGGAGGACTTATCTTCAACTCTCTGTCAAACCTTCCTGGCCTTCTCAAGGCTGGATCAATGTCATCAGGAGTATTAGTAGCTGCCATAACTACAACTTGTCCTCTAGATTTCAAACCGTCCATTAGTGAAAGCAATTGAGAAACAACTCTTCTTTCTGTTTGGTCGGTTCCTTCACCTCTCTTTGGAGCGATAGCATCAATTTCGTCAATGAAAATTACTGCAGGAGAGTTTTTCTGAGCTTCGTCAAACACTTCCCTTATTTTCTTTTCAGACTCTCCATAATACTTACTCATAATTTCAGGTCCGGCTATTGAATAGAAAGAGGAGTCTGTCTCACCAGCAACAGATTTAGCCAAAAGTGTCTTACCAGTACCAGGGGGACCAGTCATTAAAACTCCCTTAGGAGCCCCAACACCTAACTTCTCGAAAACTTCAGGATTATTCATTGGCAGTTCAACCATTTCCCTAACTTGTTGGACTTCTTTCTTCAAACCACCAATATCTTCATAGGAAATACTAGTTTCTTCCTTCATTTCTCCAGAGTCTTTTTCGCTTGAAACTACAACTTTAGTAGAAGGACCTATAAACCCATAACCTTTCTTGGGTTTCTTACTAGAAACGCTATATTCTAATCTGTTACCAAAAACATCAATAATTACTTTTTGACCGTTCTTGATAGGATAATTCAATAGCTTAGTATGGAAATACTCGGTAGGATCATCACTAAATCTAACATCCTGCAAAGGAGATAAATTTATCTGCTTAATTTCAGAAACTTCAGTAGAAACAACTTCAACACCGTCTCCAATGGAACTTCCGGTATTTTTTCTTAAAGTGCCATCAAGTCTTATTATTTCTCTACCCTCGTCGGTTTTAACAGATCTCATTAATTTAACTGGAGCAGATTCTTTACCTTTTACTTCAACTATTTCTCCAGAAACTATGCCATTGTCTCTTAAAACCTTGGAAGGAACTCTAGCTATTCCCTTATCAATGTCTCCCTGGAATGCTCCTGCAACCTTCAATTCTATACCTTTATTGTTTTTATCTTCGGCCATTTTCGATTTTTCTCTTCTTTATTTGAAAAAGCGGAAATGCAGGGCTCAAAAATTTATTTTGGCGGCCCATTTGTTATTTTCCGCTGTGGTTAACCGAAAGGTTAAACGCGGCGGACTGGAACTTGTTCCTAGGTCCGCTTCTGCCCCTGGAAAAGAGCAAACTTGTTTTTTACTTATTATTAAATGTTAATTCCAATATTCCATTTTTAACTGTCTTTGAAAATCCTTTCGTTTTGACGTTTTCCGGAAGAGTTTTACTAATTGACGTTCCCTTAACCAATTTATTGCTCATATATTCAGGCACTCCTTCCAAGTCTTCTTCTTTCTTCGAAGCGTTAATGTTTATGTTTTCTCCCGAAACTTCCACATTAACATCTTTATCGTTATATCCAGGAACTTCAACAACCAAGTAAGCATGATTTTCGTCCTGAACAAAGTCCGTTTGTCTAGCATCGGATTCGCCTTTAACTACTTCTCTTCTGCCTCTTGGACTACCGCCTACATCTTTTCCAAAAAATTCTCTTACTATTTCGTCAAAAGGGTCGTTATCTCCTATAAAAGGCATTTTATCTTATTTTTCCGATTTATTTTTGAATTACTTTCTTAACTTTACGTTAATATATAAATTTTTTGCTCAGTAAAAATGATATTTACTAAAATGTTTCCTAGCCTAAGTAGCTCCCTTCTGTTGGGACAGCCGCCTTAGCAGACTTGAGGAATTTATCCTCTACATCCTTGTACACCTTAATAGTGTTTTCGGTGACGCTTGGCTTAATTTTCTCTAGCGCTTTATCGAAATGTTCTTTTCTTACTTCCTTGGATTCAATATCTTCTCTTAACGAAAGCATTGCTGCTTCTCTTGACAAAGACTCTATATCGGCTCCGGTATAACCATCTGTTTTTGTAGCCAATTCTTTAACAACTTCTTCCTTGTTCTTGATTGGCATATTTTTAGTATGAACCTCAATAATTCCTTTCCTAGCTTCTTCGTCTGGAGCGTTAGCTAACAACAACTTGTCAAATCTTCCCGGTCTCAATAAAGCAGGGTCCAACATGTCTGGCCTGTTTGTTGCTCCAATTACTAGTATGTCTTTAACATCTTCGATTCCGTCCATTTCAGCCAACATTTGGTTCAAAACTCTTTCAGCAACCTTGGTTCCACTTTCAGAACCTCTCTTCCCTGCCAAAGAGTCAATTTCGTCGAAGAAAATTACACAAGGAGCTACTTGTCTGGCTTTTTCGAAAACTTTTCTCATTCCTTCTTCAGATTTTCCGACATACATACTTAATAAAGAAGGCCCTTTAATTGAAATGAAGTTTGCTCCCGACTCTTTAGCCACAGCTTTAGCTAAAAGCGTCTTACCTGTACCTGGAGGCCCGTAAAGTAAAATTCCTTTAGGCGGCTTAATTCCCATGTCCTTGAAATTGTTTGAGTATTTCATTGGCCATTCAACAGCCTCTGTCAATTCTTGCTTAATGTCTTTTAATCCACCGATAGATTCCCATCCCATATCCGGAGTTTCAACCAAAATTTCTCTCATTGCAGAAGGCCTTATTGTCTTCAAAGCACTCAAAAAGTCTTTATGGGTAATCTTCAATTTATCTAATGTTTTCTGAGGTATCTCTTCGTTTTCGTCGAGTTTCATCTCCGGTAACAACTTCCTTAAAACACTCATAGCAGCTTCCTTGGTCAAGGATTCTAAATCGGCACCAACAAAACCGTGAGTTATAGAAGCCAAAGCATCCAAGTCAACATCTTTAGTTAACGGCATTCCTCGAGTGTGTATCTTTAAAACATCCTTTCTTCCATCAGAGTCTGGGACCCCCATTTCCAACTCTCTGTCAAATCTTCCAGGACGCCTTAAAGCCGGATCAACAGCATTTACTCTGTTAGTAGCCCCAATAACAATGACTTTTCCTCTGGCCTTTAGACCATCCATCATCGTCAACAATTGTGAAACTACTCTTCTTTCAACTTCCCCTCCAACCTCTTCTCTGTTTGAAGCAATAGCATCAATTTCATCAATGAAAATTATGGAGGGAGAATTCTTTTCGGCTTCCTCAAAAATGTTTCTAATCTTTTTCTCAGACTCACCATAATACTTGCTCATTATTTCTGGGCCGTTAAGCAAAACAAAGTTAGCGTCAGTCTCGCTAGCAACAGCTTTAGCTAAAAGTGTCTTACCAGTACCAGAAGGACCATGCATCAAAACTCCTTTTGGAGGTTCGATTCCTAATTTATTGAATATTTCTGGATGTTTCATTGGAATCTCAACCATTTCTCTGATCTTTTTGACCTCATCAGTCAAACCACCAATGTCTTCATAGTTAACTGATGGAGTATCTTGCTCACTGCCTTCAACAGCTTGGGAATTCATTACAATTTCAGTATTTTCTGTTATTTTTACTGGCTGTTTAGCAGGATTAGTATTAACAACTAAGAAGTTTATTCTTGTGGCACCAGCATTTCCCATATTTCCAAAGCCCATATTTTCCAACATGTTTCCTAGCATTCCTTCGAATTCCTCGCCCCCCATTCCATCGGAAAGCAAGTCTTGTCTTCTATTAGATCCGCCTAGGATTAATAGGTCTCCTTTAACCATTGGCCTGCCCAAAAGACCTTTCTTTAAATTGTTCGGGTCGGCCTGTACAGTAATTCCTTTTTTGTCTGGTGCAAGGGTTATTTTCTTAGCTTCCTTAACTTCTGCTTTGGAAACTTTGACAACATCTCCGATTCCAGTTTTAGCATTCTTTCTTAGAAGTCCGTCGATCCTGATAATCTTTTCACCAACATCAGAAGGATAAGCCCTATCAGCTATCGCGACAGTCTCCCTGTTTCCTTTAATGTTAACTATGTCTCCCTTCTTTATCCCTAATTCTTGCATTATAGAAGTATCAATTCTTGCGATGCCTTTGTAAACATCATCCTGCATTGCTTCCACAACATTCAAAGATATCTCGTTAGCCATTTAATGTTCTCCTTTGTTTTTTCTCCTGCTTTTTTCTATTTCGTCCTTTATTTGGTTAAAATTCAAACTTAATTTTCCGAAATCTTCAAGACAAAGTCTTACCATGTCGTCCATCATTTTTTCTTGTTCATTCATGAACTCAATGATTTCTTTTGGGATTGAGACCGCGTAACTATTTCCAACCAGCCTCATCTTGACTTTGAACTCTTTGTTCTTCAAATTTTTAAATCTATGGTACATTTCTTTGTCCTCGGGATGAATTATCTCATGCCCACATTTTGGACAAACCATTGCCCTAATTTTGAAACCGCTCTCATTAATTTGCCCTCTCTTCATCTGCGAATCGCACTTTCTGCATAATATCTTATTGTTGAAAACGTCTTCCATTTTTCCGCAGATTTGGTCTTAGTATACCCTTCTTGTGTATACACGTAAGTGTATCTTTAAAAATGTTTTGGAGTTTTTCCAATAGAAATCAAAGAGCCGAACACCCAACCAATCGTTAGGAAATTTTAAATACATTCAAAATTATTTATAAATCAAGAAAAGGGTGTGATTATTGAAAATGAAATCTAAGAAAGAAGATAAGAAGAAAAGGAGAGTCACTTCTGCAATCTCTTTTGTCGTCGGAATATTAATTTTCTTAGGAATTTTTTGGGCAATGGGTCCCGAATCAATAGACGCCGTTAAAAATAACGCTAATTGGATTTTGCTCATTCCTGCATTTGCATTTGGCGCAGCGTCAGTTTTTACAAGAGCAACTAAACTCAAACTTTTGCTTAAGTCACACGGACATAGAGTAAATTTCTTCAAAGTCTTGAAATATGATATAGCTGGATACTCAATTTCTTACTTGACTCCTTCGGCAAAAGTAGGCGGAGAGCCATTAAAGGCCTACATGCTAAAAAAAGAACAGAACATTCCACTAAAGACATCAGGCTCTACAGTAACAATTGACAAATTTGTAGAACTAATGGGGACAATTATAGTTGGGCTAGTCGGATTTTCAATGCTACTTTTCCTTCCTGAAATTTCTTCAAGCACAAAGACTACTCTTTTATCAGTACTACTTTTAGCTTCGGCGTTTTTGTTTTTCGTCTATTTCTGGACGGTAAAAGGGAAAGGCCCTTTCACAACGCTATTTAATTTGCTAAGGTTTTACAAAATAAAGAAATTCAAAAAATTCGGAACTTTCATAAAGAAAGTTGAAACAAAAATGAAAAATTTCTTCGTTAATAACAAGAAATCTTTCTTCTTTTCTTTGCTAATCTACCTTCTCTTCGTATTCTTCCAGGTTATGGAGTTTAAATTTATCTTAATGGCAATAGGCTTTGATGCAACAATGTTTGAATCGGTTCTTGCAATAGTTGTTTTCGGAATAGCAGGTTTGATTCCTGTTCCCGGAGGACTAGGTTTCCAAGAAGCAGGACATTCTGGGCTCTTCGCAGTTTTAAGAGACTCTGGTGGAGTAGGTTTGGTGTTCAGTTTAATAGTCAGAATAAGGTACCTTGCATTAGCAGGAATCGGATTTACAATAATAACTCACTTCAGTAGCAACGAAATCGTCCAAAAATTCAAGAAACTTAAATCAAGGTAATTATATGGAAAAATCAAATTTTCAAAAAATAAAGGACTTTCTCAAAAAATTCTGGGACATAGTTTGGCGAGATGAAAGTCTTAAGGGATGGATAATTTCCGTCATATTTATTTTTGTGGTCATAAAATTCATTTTCTTTCCCTTGATGAGTCTAGTAACAGGAAGTTCTATTCCTCTAGCAATAGTGGAGTCTTGTAGTATGTATCACGAAGGAAATCTTTTTTCTGATTATGATAAATGGTGGGAAAGGCACGAAAATAAATATCAAAGGCTGGGATTTTCAAAACAAGAATTCAGCCAATTCAGTTTTAACAACGGTTTTAGCAAAGGAGATATATTATTAATAGCAGGACAAAAACCCAAAAATATTGAGGAAGGCGATGTAATAATCTTTGATGCAGGAAAGCGAAATCCTTTAATCCATAGAGTCATAGACAAAAGGAGTGAAGGCGGAAATTACGAATTTTCTACTTTAGGCGATAATAACAATGCCCAATTACCGAAGGAAAGAAACATTCAGGGAGAACAAATAATGGGCAAAGCAGTAGCAAGGATTGCTCCAGGATTAGGATGGGTGAAATTGATTTTCTATGAACCTTTAAAGCCAGAAAGGCAAAAAGGATTCTGTGATGAAACATAAAAACATTTTTAAATAATAAGATTATCTCCATCTGGTAAAATTTAGCTGGAGGCTAGGTCTAAAATGCAATTTTGTCCCAAATGCGGAGCAATTCTTGTAAAAAAACGAAAGAATTTCGGATGTCCCAGATGTAATTATTCTTCCAAGGAAGATGTAGAGTTGAAAACTTCTGAAAAGCTGGACGAAAAAAACGAAGGAGTTTCAGTTTCTAAAGAACCTAAAAGTGTTCATCCTATTGTAAACGAAACTTGCCCTAAATGTAATCACGACAAAGCATACTTCTGGACAGCTCAAACCCGTGCATCGGATGAAGCAGAAACCAAATTCTTCAAGTGCGTAAAGTGCGAACACAATTGGAGAGAATATAGTTAATTTTAGATACATTTTTTAAGATTTAATTCTCTGCAAAGGAATGCTAAACAAACTTTCTAAACTAATAGGTGTAAGAGCTACCGCCGCAGCAATAGTTACGAAAAACTCGAAGGTTCTATTGACAAAGCGTTCTAGGAAAATGCCTCTTGAAGGCGGAAAATGGTGTCTTCCAGGAGGGCATATTGAAGTGGGCGAAAAAGCCGAAGATTCAATTAAGCGTGAAGTCGAAGAAGAAACCGGATTTAAGGCTGAAAAAGCAGAATTCTTATTTTACCAAGACGAAATTTCTAAAACCTTGAAAAGGCACAATATTGTATTGGTTTTCAAAGTCGAAGTCTCAGGAAAAAGAGATACAAATTGGGAAGTTTCTCAAATGAAATGGTTCCCAAAAAAAGAAATTCAAGGAGTGAATCTAGCATTTAGGCACAAACAAATTCTGGAACGGTATTTCGAGGAATTCGGAAGATAAAATTTTAAACGCTCTTTTTCTAATTTTTTGTTAGTCGGTTTATGCCGATGTAGCTCTATTTTGGATTTTGGAGCGAAGCGAGAAAATACGAAATAGCTAAAAATCGGAGATTTTTTGTCAGCTACGACTTGTGCCAATGTAGCTCAGTAGGCAGAGCGTATCCTTGGTAAGGATAAGGTCCCGGGTTCGAATCCCGGCATTGGCTTGATTCGAAGCCACGGGTTTATTTTGGATTTTGGAGCGAAGCGAGAAGATACGAAATAGTTAGAGGCCTTAGGTCCCTTACCGACTCCCGGCATCGGCTTCCGAAATTTTTTAAATCTAATTAAATTATTTGCCATGATGCGATTATTCCTGGTAAGACATGGAGAAGCCGAAAAAACCGAAGACGATGTAGTTCTTTCCAAAAAAGGCCAGGAACAAGCCAAAAATACTGCAAATCTTCTGAATAATTTTGAAGTAAGTAAAGTCTTAACAAGCGACTATACAAGAGCAAAACAAACTGCCGAAAGTTTCAAGGATTTGGTTGGAATGGAGTTTGAAATTGATGAATCTTTAAGAGAGATTTACAGGGTTGTAGTAGGAGGTCCAGAAAAAGAAAATTCTTCGGCAGGAAGAGAGGAAAGAGATGCCGAAAGAGCGGAAAGCGTCTTTTCAAAAATTTCTGCTTTTGAAGGAAATGTCGCAATTTTTGCTCATGGAAATTTAATCAGATACCTCTTGGCAAGATTTATTGGCAAGAACCCTAAAGAAATGTGGGATGATTTCTATATTGCACCCGGAGGATTTTCAATCTTGGAAAAATCAAGTTCGGGCAAATTTGAAATCAAAGCAATAAATCTTTGCGATGCTAAAACAATTAAAGAATCATTTGAAAAACAAGAAAAATATTGGTAGCCAATTAAAGTTTTAAACAACAAATTCTCAATAATTCCATGGGACAATTCATTAACTGGAAAAAGTTTCCTTTCCATGTTGTAGCTTTTATTATAACTCTCTTGTTGGTTTTCTTTATTGCTTATACTTCCGGATATGTTCACGAACATTCTCACATAAATGCAGCCGAAAAGAAAGATATAAATCTTAAATACGAAGGCATAGATTTTACTCCAAACGTTTCCGAAATCCTAAATTGGGGTCACGGAGCCTCGATTCCAGCATCGGAAAAAGACTGCAAAAAATTCAACTCTCTCTCAGTAGAAGACAAAAAGGACATTGCTTACGCAGGAATTTACGGAGAAGGGGCATTTTTGATAATTTTGTTCGGGACAATTTCAGTTTTAATGTGGAGGAAAGGCAAACGGCTTAGGGATAAAGACCAAACACTTTACGATTTTGCATTAATTCTTTGGTTTGCTCCTTTACTAATTTTGATTCTAAGCCTAACTTCAAACTATTTCACTTCTAACCCTATGGCCGACGCAAATATTGTTTATGAAGGCCTCAGATGTTCTGCTTATTGAACTTTAACTTTCCAAGTGATGGTTTAACAGTATTATCTCGGAAAGGAGAATTGCAGTCTCGACAGAGACGGGCGGATAGAAAAAGGACTCTTGTGTGAAAGCGAATCGTACGAAATTTCGTTTTTATCAAATAAGGTTTAACGTCCGACAGCGTGAAAAAGCCGACCTTAGGAAAAAACGACGTTTTTTCATAGTTACCATAGTATAGAAAGTTTTATAATGCTCTGGCTAGGGTGACTTTCTGAAATGAAAAGAAACCGAAAAAAACTAGGTGAGTTTGCAACCAGAGAACAAAAGATAGAAGTTATAAGACACATAAAGTCAATGAATTCAGATAGTGTTGAAATGATTAGAGAATGGAGCCATTACAAAGCCCACATGAACATAGTAGCCTCTATAAAGTCTATAAAAAAATACCTAATGGATCAATTCGACATTTCTGAAGAGGATTTAAGATAAATTAA
>JBDGRI010000028.1:9034-18946 GCA_042218235.1 Candidatus Pacearchaeota archaeon | reverse complement strand
TTCTGACTCTTACGAAAAAGAATAAATCCCCTTTCGTTTTAATAAAAAGTCGTTTTCTAAGAAAATTTATAAAGTTCATTTTATTATTTATGTCAACAAAAAGAGATTAAAATGGCGGAAAGAAAAAAATTGTCGGATAATTTTTCTCCTGAAAGAATACAGAAAGGCAAGGAGAAGGGCGAGAAAGAAGCATTAGAACAGCCTTATGGAAAACTATCAAGTATGGAAAAACCTGATGTATATGAAAAATTTGACGAATCTTTAGAGGATACGGATTCTAAGATAAAATATGTTAAAGAAATGAAAGAAAACCTAGAAAGCCAACATCCTAATGCATGGAAACAACTAAAAGGTTATCTTGATGACACTATTAAAGCTTTTGAATTAAAAAAAGAAGCTGAACAAATTCTAGATGAAGAAGGAGATTTTGGCATGGCAGCTACACTTTATGAGGAAGCATTCAGCAAAGTTCCTTCCAAAGAGCTTCTAAGGGAACAGGTGAGGAACCGTCTAAAGATGGCAGAATATTTTGAAAAAAAGGGCTATTATGAGCTCGCTGCACGAGATTACGAAAAAGCATACGGATCTGATAAGTTTGGTGAATTTCCCGTTACTTATGAGGCCTTGAGCAAAGCTGCCAAAAATTGGAATAAAGCAGGAGAAAAATATGAAAAAGAGGGAGAAATTGACAAAGCAGAAGACAACTATATGAAAGCATTTAGGAAGAATAAGCATGATGTCGAAGTCTTAGGAAATTTAGTGGATTTATACAGCAAAAAAGGAGATGAAAAACGTGCAAAAGACTTCAAAGACAAGAAAGATCTTGCGGAGGCAGGATTTAGATATTAAAAAAATAAAGAATAAATTTAAAACGAAATAGTCCTTAGGGAATATATGGCAAAGAAGAAAGAGGTGAAAAGTAAGAAAAGTTCTTCTAATAAATCGTCTAAAAAGAATTCTAATAAGAAATCTTCCGTTGAGAAAAAGCCGATTGGAAGAAAAAACGAAGTTAAAGGAGAATGGCATTTTGAAGGCAAGAAGTATATTGTTTCATACACTTCGAGAAAGCCAAATAAGAACGAAGTGATTCTTACTCCGGAGCAATTGATTAAAAAAATTGTAAAGCCGGACAGGCAATTACTTGTTAGTATAAAGAAAGGTACGATAAAAAAAGACAAACTTCACATTCTAAGATCTACAAGAAGCAACCTTGAAAGAGGGGAAATTGTTGGGACTAAGGAAGCCATAATAAGAAAGTTCCAAAATATTGAAGAGCGTTTCAAAAACTTAAGGCACTTGAAATATCAAGTTCTAGATAATTTATATACTGCAACTGTTGAATCGGGTCAAGCCTATTTGTTGAAAGAAGGTTATCCTGTCGATTCCCCTCGAGATATACCGAAAGCGCTTAGCAAGGCAAAAGCCCCGAACCTTAAAGAAGCAAAAGAGGTAATCAAAACTTTCAAAGACTTTGAGCATGGAGACATAAATCTTCCTTCAGGAAAAAAGATTAACGAATTATTTGAGAAAAGCGTAATGTTTTCAAACGAGGTAAGCAACAAATGAACAAAAAAATCCAAAAAGCAAAAAAAGAAATAAGAGAACTTGCTAAAAAGTATCCTGAAGAAATCGACTTTGCTTATATCTACGGCTCTTCTATAGATAAAAAAGACCCTCATGACATAGATGTTATGATAATTGCGGAGGACAGAGAGTTTCAAAAAAGAGAGGTCATGCAGGAAATAGACAAGAAACGAAAAGAATTACAAAACAAACACGAAGATGTTTTTATTCATGTGCAATCTGTCCAACCATTAAGCAATTGGTGGAAATTGATTTTGAAAGGCGAGCCGTGGGTGATAGACTCGTTAAGAAATTGTTTAATTGTTATTGATAATGAAAAAACATTAAAGGAAGTTTCTGAGCTTGTCAAAAGAAATTCAACTTTCAAAAGAAAAGAACTAGCTGAAAATTTAATTAAAAGGTCGCAAGATAATTTTCTGGAAAATAAAAACATTCTCCTAAGAGGCATAACAGACCTTTCCGAGGCTGCTACTGAAGCCTTACAATTATTGTTGATTTTCAACGATAAAGTAATTGTTGACAAAAAAAGAATAATAAAAGAGGTAGAAAATAACTTTAGTAAAAAAATTTCAAAACCCAACATAAACACCTACAAAGAAATTATTGACTTGGAAGAAAAGATGATTAAAGGAAGCTTGAATGAATTTACAGCAGAAAACTTAGAATATTATGAGGGAAAAGTTAGTTCTTTAATTGGCAATGTGGAGAAGTCCATTAAAACTCAAGGTTAATTGAGGGAAAAATTTAAATAATAGCGTTATTTTGGTTTATTAGTTTAGAGAGGTTAAAAATGGCTAAAGACGATATGCAAGAATTTTTGAATGAGCTGGATAGTTATGAGAAGGCTGGTGTTTACGGGTTTGCCAAGAGAGGAATTCAAGGTGGCGAACGTATAGCCGATAATAATCTTAGAAATGAGCGAGATCCTGACGATGAATCAAAACTTAAGAGAGAAAAAATTATTGCTGGACTCGATAAATTTGGGAAAGGCCCTTCTCGCTCTAAGGCAGAAAAGAGAGGTTATATTAAAAAGGCCCTTGATAAAATGGACGAAATTCAAAAAAATGGAGGAAAAATTGGTTCAAAGGTATATGAAAAGGCGGTAGATGCAGCATATGAATCGGGGTTACTCGAAACAAATAAGTCCACCAGGAATCAAATTTCAAAAGTAATAAAAAATATTAATGATCCTGAAACGAAAAAAGAAGTAGCATCTTACACAAAAGAAAAATTAAGTGGAGATTCCTACGAAAAATCTTCTACTGATTCTTATAGTAAAGAGTAAAAAACAAAGGTTTAAAAATTATTATTTCTATTTGTAGGTTATGCCGAAAAAAGAGGATGACGTGTTGGCTAATGAGGAAGAGTACAAAGGCGTTTTTGGAATAAAGAGGCTTTTTGCTGTGATTATTTTAGTGTCTCTGGCAGTAATAGGATTTCAATTATTGAGTGAAATGGTTTCTTTCGAGATAGGAGTTATTGCTTCGATGATAACTTTTGTATACGGTTTCTTTATGAATTCTCTTTTAAGCTTCGTTCAAAACAAATATGTTTATTTTAAAACAAACATGTCGAATATCAGTGCCAACCTTCAGTCAATTTATGAACTCTCATTATTGACAAAGCAGAAAAAATTCATAAAAGAAGTCAAGAATTCAATAATAAAATTTTTAGACAAGATCGAAAATACCGACCCTCAATATTACGAGAAACACATAAAAGAAATCAATAAACTATATGGTTCTTTAGACCAACTAAAAGTTAGGGGGGCAAAAGAGACTTCATTATGTGATTCTATTTCCTATGTACTAACAAATATTTCTATTAACCGTGAAAAAATGGAGGCTTTCGGAGACAGGTATTTACAAGGAGAAAACAAATTCTTGATATATCTTTTAACGTCTCTTGTAATTGCAAGCTTGCTAATAGTCTCTGCCACAAATTACCTTTTCGGTGTTCTAGGCGGAGTAATGGTCCTGGGAATAATTTATGCTACACGGCTTATATTTGACATGGATAACTTAAAATACGGGAGAACTAAGATTTTATTCAAGAATATTGAAGAACTTAGAAACCAAATAGAAAGGTCGGACAAAAAGTCGAGTTCTAGGAAATAACTTTATGTTACTCTAGTAACATAATTTTGGTTTGAGTTTTTTGCCTAAATGATTTTTGTTTTTATTTAGTCTATTTCCTTAAAGTCAGGGTCTCCCGAGTAAAGAACTTTACATCCTGTCATAATTGCCGTTGCCAAGTGGATTGAATCTGCATAAGAGATTTCTTTCTTGTTTTTCGTATAGTATTTGTTTCTTAACTCTGAAGCATATAAGGCAACTTTTTCTGTAACCGGCATTATCTCTAAATTTTCGAAACTTTTTATTGATTTTATTAGCTTTTCTGCATTTCTCTCTCCAAATTTTTTCCTTATTCTATAATCTATTTCCATAAGAGTAATGGAAGAAATTATTCCTCCTTCTTTATCCAATTCCTTAATTGCTTTTTCTGACTGATTGGCCTTTTTTCCTTCGGAGAAGAACTCTATCCAAATCCACGAGTCCAGAAATATCATTATTCAAACTTGCTCCATTTCTTTTTAGAGTCTTTTATCATTGATTCTATCTCTTTTCCGGAAAATTTTATTTCGTTTTTTAAGTCCCTCATTTTTTCAATAGGCTTTTTGTCTTCTACAGATAGGATTACATCTCCGTCTTTAAATTCCATGCTCAGTTTGGAGCCTTTTTTTATACCTAATTTTTCCCTTAAGGATTGAGGAATTGTTATTTGACCTTTTCTTGTAACTGTTGTCTTTTCCATCTTGCTTTTTAATAATTAGTAGTACTATTTAAATTTTAGCCTTACTTTTTTTATTGGATTTAGAATTGTTCGGAATAATTTGTAATGCAAGGTCTTAACGGTATATCAAAAATCCTTCAGGGAAAAGGAAGTCTAAGAAATAAGTTAACTGCCTTACAAGAAAGCGGTACTATTTTAGCAGAACAACTTTTATAAAGACCTTGCTTTCTATTCGGTTATGGAATCAAATGAAAATCTGTCCGGTAACTTGAAAAAAAGTGTGGATAGAAATATAAGAGAGATTAGTAATGAGCATCCCGGAAAAGGAATTGGAGATTTGGGGAATAATTACCAAATAAGGGAAAAAATATCTGAATTCTTAGAAAATTCTCCTATAGTCGACCTACAAAATTACTTGAAAAAAAATGATGTTAGGGCAACCCACAGCGATAAGACGAACCATATAACTGGTAAGCTATTGCCGCATGTTAAAGTATATGAAAAGAGGGACCGGGAAGATAGAATCTGGGGTATTTATTATGGGATACCTGCTACAGTATTCAATGATTCTAACTCCCCCGACAGTTTACTCGAATATGAATTTGCACCATTATCACATGAGAGTTTAAGATTCTATTATATGGAAAATCCCTTAATAGAATTAAATTATTCGGAAATTGAACACGGTAACCCTAGGCCGATTATAACTACTAGGGAGTTAGGTAAAATGGGGGGTGAAAGTCTTATAAAGTTTTTATATAAAGTCAATCATTCTACAAGCTTAATTTCTAGTAAGACAAAACAATCACTAGAGAAAAAAGTTGGCAAAAGCCAAAAATCGTAGTAACTAATGATTTGTGGTTTTTTCGGGTTTTCCTTCTTCGTTTACAATGAATGTATATTCTTTTTGGGTCACTTTGTGTCCTGAAGATTCGATTAACATCCCGTAATGATGGAGGTTTCCGTTTGATTCCAACTGCCTTAGGCCTAAAATTGCTTTTTTTCCGAATTCTTTTACTAACCATCTTGAACAGAAAGGCAGGGTTTGGTAGTTTTCTAAAACGTATTGTAAAACTTCTCTTGCTATAGGGCTTCGAGGTTTTTTGTCGTCTTCCAAAACATAAATGCCTGAAGGCTTTCCTTCATAGATTTTTCCGTTTGCAGAACCTGTTGTTACAAAAGGTTCTATGGCAAATTGGCCTTGATCTATCTCATCGGTGGATCCGTCGTCGTTATTTGGGATTGTGACACCCGAGTGTAAATTGTATTGGTCGATTGAATGTCCCGATAAGTTAGTTATTGGTAAAAGTCCTTCGGATTCGATTGTTTCCTGAACTTTTTTTCCTATCTGGCTTACTTGAACGCCTTCCTGGATTTCGCTGAACCCTTCTTCCAATGCCTTTTCAGCTGTTTGAATTAGTTTTTTGTTTTCTTTGTTGTTTTCTAAGTCTAAAGAAAATGCCGTGTCTGCTATCCAGCCATCTATATGAACACCTAAATCTATTTTTAACAAACCGTGAGCTTTTGACTCGTCTTCTGGAGAGGGAGTGAAATGAGCGGCTACTTCATTTATTGAAGTTGTTACAGGGAAAGCAGGCTTTCCTCCTAATTCAACAATTTTAGCCTCAATTTTTTCTGCTATTTCTTTTAAAGACTGGCCTTTTTCTATGAATGACTTTGCGTGCTCTACAGTTTTAGAAGCGATTTCTCCTGCTTGTTTTATTTTTTCTTGGTCCATTATGTTAAAAATAAGAAAGAGCGGTTTTAAATATTGGGGTTTCTAAAAAGTTTTATTAATTCATTCTTATTGAAGTAGAAGATGGCGCCGGTGAGTCAATTGTTGTTTAATGGAATTATAGCAGGGGCAATATATGCTTTGGTTGCTGCGGGCTTTTCCTTGATATATTCGACAAATAAATTTATTCATTTTGCGCACGGGTCTACTGTTGCCTTTGGAGGATATTTTCTTTATTTTTTCTTTTCGGAATTAGGAGTTAATTTTGGATTTTCGGTTTTGTTTGCGGTTATACTTGCAGCCGGTCTTGGAGTAGCTATGAATTATGCTGTTTACAAACCAATTAGGAAAAAGCAAGGTTCTCCGGTAATAATGCTTATTGCAAGTGTTGCTTTGTTAATTTTGTTAGAATCTTTAATCATAATCTTATTTGGTGCGAGTGTCAAGTCGATTGGGTTTTTAGAAGTTTCAAAGGGAATTGAGATTTTAGGAGCGATAATAACTCCGTTGCAAATTTTTATAGTTGGCTCTTCGGTAGTTTTGTTTGGTTCTTTGTTCTTTTTAATTAAAAAGACAAAAATAGGCAAGGCAATGAGAGCTGTTGCAGATAATAAAGATGTTGCGGAAGTTTTAGGAATTTCTTCGGAAAAGATTTACTTGTGGACCTTTATAGTCGGTTCTGCTATTGCAGGAATTGCAGGAATTTTAATAGGAATGGAACAAAACCTCGACCCGACAATGGGAACTAATTTAATGATTAAAGGACTTGCGGCAGCCATAATTGGGGGAATAGGAAATGTTTATGCTGCAGTATTAGGAGCTTTCTTTTTGGGAATAGTGGAAAACATAGGAATATGGTATTTGCCTTCGGGATATAAAGATGCGATAGCTTTCGCAATACTTTTCTTGTTCCTTATAATTAAACCTGAAGGAATCCTCGGAAAGAGGCAAAGGGAGACATAGAAATGATTGAATCTTATTTGGTACACCTGTTGATTTTGGTAGGAATTTACATTATTTTAGGACTTTCTCTGCAATTGACAATAGGGTATACGGGTTTGTTGAATTTAGGACATGTAGCTTTTTATTCTATAGGTGCTTATACTTCTGCATTATTGGTTGTTAATGGTATGCCTTTCTTTGTAGGAATTTTAGCTGCTGGAATTATAGCAATGGCTTCGGGATTTTTGCTCTCTATTCCGATTAAAAAAATTAAAGCAGAGTATTTGGCTTTGGCTACCTTAGGATTTGCTTTTGTAGTTCACTCTATTGCTGTAAACTGGAACAAGTTGACTAACGGTCCTTTGGGAATTTCGGGCATTCCTTCGCCGACAATATTCGGCCTTAGCTTGTCAAACAACACTTACTTTTTGGTTTTTGTTATAATAATTGCC
Organism: Candidatus Pacearchaeota archaeon; assembly: GCA_042218235.1. GTDB lineage: Archaea > Nanobdellota > Nanobdellia > Pacearchaeales > GW2011-AR1 > JBDGRI01. The sequence goes on along the minus strand of JBDGRI010000028.1, from coordinate 11,440 downwards.
TTTGCAACTTACTTAATAATAAATAAATTGGTAGATTCTCCTTTCGGGAAAGTTTTAGAGTCGATAAGAGATAATGAAACTGCGTCTAAGTCTTTAGGGAAGAACACGGCCAAAGTAAAAGCAATCTCTTTGGGTGCTTCAGCTTTCTTTGCAGGAATTGCAGGAAGCCTTTATGCTCATTATATTTCTTACATAGACCCTTCCTCATTTACAATAATGCAATTAATTCCAATAATTTCAATAGTTATAATAGGCGGGTTGGCTTCAATAAGAGGAACAATTTTGGCTTCTTTCTTGATAGTTTTACTTCCTGAACCGTTAAGGTTTATAGGCTTCCCTTCTTCAATAGTCGGGCCTGCAAGACAAATAATGTATGCATTAATTTTGCTGGTAATCCTAATTTTCAAACCTAAAGGATTCTATGGGAAGGTTAAGTTGGGGTAAGTTTTTTAAATAAGAATTTATTTAATGTCTTTAGTCTTTATGGAAAAGCAGAAAAGAAATAATCTTATTGCAGGTGTTGCGGTTGTTGCTATAATCGTTCTTGTTATTGCTCTTTCTGGGAATAACGCTCAAGCTGAAACTATAAAGATCGGAGCGGTTTACCCTCTGAGTGGCCCTCTTTCATCTTATGGTACAGAATACAAAAGAGGTTTAGAGATGGCCGCCGAAGAAATTAACTCCAATGGAGGAATTAATGGCAAAAAGGTCGAATTGATATTTGAAGACGACCAAGGAAGGCCAAAAAAGTCCACTACCGCAGTCAAGAAGCTAATTAATGTGAACAATGTTGATTATTTGTTTACTGCTTTTTCTTCTACATCCAAGGCTACGGCCCCAATAGCACAAGAGAACAAGGTTTTGTACATTAGCGCTACAGTATCTAGGATAGGAGACCAAGGCAAGTATATCTTTAGAGACTTTTGGGATATTAACACCCAAGGTGCTGCAATAGGCAATGCAATGGAAAAAGAAGGGATGGAAAAAGTAGGCATTATCGCAATGAGGTATGGGGATACCGAGGCTTTTCTGGATGATGTGAAAAGAGAAGCAGAAAATGTTACATTTGTGGACCAGAGGTTTGATAGAGGGACAAAAGATTTCAGAACCCAATTAACGAAAATAAAAGATGCTAATGTAGATGGAATTTTAGTTTATGCTTTTCCAGGCAGTACTGCAATACAGATTACTGAACAAATCAAAGAATTAGGATTGGACGATAAAAGGCTTTTTGCGGGAGCAACTACTTATGCTGTACCTTTCATGTATAATCAATTTTCTGAAACACTAGAGAAAATGGGCGCTATTGATACAGGATACTCTTTGGAAGAATCTAACGAGAAAGCGATGAATTTCACAGAAAAATATGAGAAAAGATACAACACCAGTCTTATAGGTGATGCCGCTTACCCTTACGATGACCTTTATGCACTAAAAGAAGCTATAGAGGATGCAGGAAACTCTGAGAACACTACAAAAGTAGCTAATGAACTAAAGGATGTTGAAATGATGGGGGCAGCAGGAAAACTAGAGTTTGATGAAAATGGAAATTCTCAAAGACCTGCGTACCTACAACAATATACCAAAGATGGATGGGAAAGATATAATCTCTAAAAGAAAAGGTAATCCTGAAGACTATACACAAAAATCTGACTTTTGGGACAGAACAGAAAAAAAGATACAAAGCGATTTCTTATGTAGGCCGTATGTACTGGACCTTTTGGGAGAACTTGAAGGTCAACAAATAGCAGATATAGGTTGTGCCGACGGATATGTTTGCAGACTTCTTGCAGAAAGAGGTGCAAATGTGACAGGGGTTGATAATTCTCAAGGGTTGATTGAAAAGGCCAAAAAACATGAAGAAAAAAATCCTCTAAGCATAAATTACTTTGTAGATTCTGCATTAGAATTGGAAAAAATAGGAAACAAGAAATTTGACAAAGTAATTTCCGTTTTGGTTTTCGGACATTTTAATAATGAACAAATGAATAAAGCAATAAAGAAAACAAGTGAGATTCTAAAAAAAGATGGAGAATTTGTTTTATCTGTCCCTCACCCTTTCCTTTATGTATGTAAGCCGAAAACTAAATGGATTGATTTCAAATACGAAGACATAAACTATTTTGAGGATGAGAGAGCAGATATAACTCTTTATACGAAAGACAGAGATGGTTTTGATATAAGTGCGCAAACACACACGATTCAATCTTACATAAATTCATTAATAGATAACGGATTTTCAATAGAAGAAGTTAAGGAACCAAAACCAACAAAGAAAGACCTTGATACCTATTCTGAAATGTGGGGCGAAGAAACTTCACGTCCGAGTTACCTAATTATTAAGTCTAAAAAAGTTCTTTAAGGCAGAGTGGATTCAAGGCAATTTTCCTGTTATTGGTAATAACA
>JBDGRI010000028.1:0-8934 GCA_042218235.1 Candidatus Pacearchaeota archaeon | reverse complement strand
CCTGTTATTGGTAATAACAATGGATTTGATAGAATTGAACCCCTGGTGGGAAAACAAGAGTTTAATTGATGAAGATAAACACATAAAAGACCTTAACAGCTTAGAATATGTCCATAGACCAAAATTCCTTGACAAAAAGTTTTATGCAGACAGCATTTATACTATAAGAGGCCCTAGACAAGTCGGAAAAACAACTGCAATAAAAATGATTGTAAGGGAAAATCTGGACGAAATTAACCCGAAAAGGATTTTTTATTGGTCTTGTGACAATTTAAACGGCAGGAACGATTTAATTGAACTCTTAAAAGAATATTCAGAATATTGTAATGTTAACGGCGTTTCTCCAAAATATGTTTTCATAGATGAAATAACATATTTGGATAATTGGCAAAAGGCGATTAAGTTTGTTGTTGATAACGGCTTTCTCAAAGGAGCATGTTTTATTTTAACCGGGTCCAATATAATTGATTTGAAGAAAGGAACCGAAAGGCTACCGGGCAGGAGAGGGAAGAAAGGAGAAGACATTTTCCATATGCCATTGAAATTTAGAGAGTACGTAGAATTAATTGAGCCTGATTTTTACGAAAAACATAAGTCTGACTCTCTTGAAAAATTAAAATTCCATTCGAGAAAACTGAAAGGCCTGTTTGAAAAATTTCTTAAGACAGGAGGAATCCCTTTGGTCATCAACGAGTATGAGAAGTACGGGAGAGTTCCAAACTATATCTATGAGCTTTATTATTCATGGATTATAGGAGATATCTTTAAAGAGGGAAAGAATGAGCAAACATTGAGAGAATTAATGAAAGCAGTTATTTCTTCATATGGAACTCCTGTAAGCTGGGAGGGTTTGGCCAAAGAAAGCTCCATAAAGAGCCACTTGACTGTTAATTCATATGTAGATTTACTTTCCAATTTGTTAGTTTTGTTTCCTGTATTTTTTAAAGATGTTGGCCAGGACAAAATAATTTACAGAAAGAACAAAAAGATTTATTTTTATGACCCTTTTATACTTGAAATATTTATGCATAAGTTAAATATTGATGTAAACGATTCTTTAATTGTTGAAAGCCTTGTAGGTTCACAGATAAAACAAAATTCGATTTTAGAAGAAACCTGCTTTACTCAATTAAAAACAGAAACGGACTTTGTTGTTGGAAACAAAGGCATAGAAGTAAAATATCAAAACAAGATAAAAAAAGAAGATTTCAAAAATAAAAGGCATTTCAAAAAATACTTTGTCTTATCAAAAAATGAACGCGGAGAAAACATAATTCCCGTCCATCTTTATCTTTTTTCTAAAGTTTAAGTTGGAGTAATTTCTCAATGGCCTAGATGAGGTGTAAAACTCTGTTTTCCAATAAACTTTATTAATTCTCCTCCATTGTTTTGAATATGTTAAAAGTTCAAAATTTGAAAAAACATTTTGGAGGTGTTAAGGCTATTAACGGAAGTTCTTTTAATGTTGAGCCAGGCAAAATTACTGCTTTGATAGGTCCTAACGGGAGCGGGAAGACAACTGTTTTTAATATAATTTCGGGAATTGTTGAAGAAGATGGAGGTAAAGTTAAGTTGGGCAAAAAGGACATAACCCATGACGGCCCTGACAAGGTTGCCAATAAAGGTGTTTCGAGACTTTTTCAAAAATCCGCTTTATTTGAGAATATGAGTGTTAAAGAAAACCTTTCTTTGGCAATAGATAACGAAGATGTTAAATTTTGGAAGAACTTGTTTTCAGAGCCTAAAAGAAGTGAAGAGAGAATAAAAGAAATTTTGAAAATGGTTGAAATGAATGGTTTTGAGAATAAAAGGGCGGAAGATTTGAGTTTTGGCCAGAAAAGGCTTGTTGAAATAGGAAGAAGTATTTTGAAAAAACATGATATGCTTATGCTTGACGAGCCTGTTGCAGGAGTTAACCCAAAGGTCAGAGATAAAATAAAAGAGATTTTGTTGGACATGAAAAAGCAAGGCAAAACTGTTTTTTTAGTTGAACATGACATGAATTTTACTTTTGATGTAGCAGACAAAATTATAGTAATGGACCATGGAAAAGTAATTGCAGAAGGCACGCCAAAGCAAATAAAAAATAACAAAAAAGTCTTAGATGCTTATTTGGGAGAATGATAGATTGGACGAAAGTTTTATATATTGGACGGTCGTTTAATATACTGTTATGTTAGAAATATTCGGTAAATATAGGGCATTCAAGGTTTTAGCCTATTTTTTTGAATATCCTTCTAAAGATATCCATATAAAAGAGCTTGGGAGGAAGTTGGATATTAGTCCTACTACTGCGAAAAATTTTTGCGAAAAGTATGAACAAGAAGGAATTCTTAATAAGGAGAAAAAGGGTAATTCTATTTTCTTTAGTTTGAAAAATGAGAAAAATTACGTAAAAGAACTCAAGAGAATTTATGCAATATCTAAAATAAGGGAGAAATTTAAAGCGCCTTCTGATGAAAGTGTGAAAACCATAGCTTTGTATGGGAGCCATGTTGAAGGAGATTATACCGAAAACAGCGATATAGACATCCTGATTTTATCGAGAAAAAAACAGTTTGATGATTCATTCATAAATAAAATGCAGAAAAAACTTTCAAGTGAGATAAATGTTACCAATATGACGTATATGGAATGGAATAAACAAAAAAGACAAGGCGATAATTTTGTGAAAGAAGTATTAAATAAACATTTTTTACTTTATGGAGAGGAGTTATGAGTTTTGAAAATTGTAAAAAGAAAGGATTGATTAAGAAAGACTTAAATGCCAAGGAAAGATGTGTAAAGGAGATTGATTCCGCCAAACACTTTTTCGAGTCTGCCAGAAGAATATTTAAAATAGATGAATTTGATATGGCAATAATTTCTTCATATAACTCTTGTTTTCATTTTTTAAGATATCTTCTATTCAAAGAAGGATACATAGAAAAAAGCCATTATTGTTTGATTGAGGCCGTTAAATCTTTATACAATCGGGACAAAGAACTTTTGGAGATGCTTGAGGAATTTGATAAAGTAAGGCGGTCAAGGCACCAAATACAATACAGAGGAGTTTTTGCTGACAAAGAAGAAGCAGAATACGTTTTAGATTTGAACAAAAGAATTAAAGAAACTGTTTTGAGTGGTTAGTTTGAGGAATAAAATGCTAAAAACAAAAAATTTAGAGGCCGGTTATGGGAAGTTGCAGGTTTTGAATAAGCTTGATTTTAAGATTAAGCCTAAAGAGATAGTTGCTATAATCGGGCCTAACGGGGCAGGAAAATCGACGCTGTTGAAAAGTATTTTTAGTTTGGCTGATACTTATAAAGGAGAGATTGTTTTTAGAGACAGGGACATTACAAAGCTCAAGACTTATGAGTTGATTTATGAAGGAATTTCTTATGTTCCCCAGGGGAGGCAGGTTTTTGGAGGCCTTAGTGTGAAAGAGAATTTGGAAATGGGAGGTTTTATGTTTAAAGATAAGTCTTTTGTTGAGAAAAGTATTCAGGACATGTTTGAAAAGTTCCCTTTCCTTAAAGAAAAGCAAGACCAAATGGCCTCTTCGCTTTCGGGAGGGCAGCAGCAAATTTTGGCTATTGCAAGATCTTTGATTCAAAACCCTCAAATTTTACTTTTAGACGAGCCTTCGCTGGGATTGAGTCCGAAAGCAATGAAAGAAGTTTTTGAGACAATAAAAGAAATAAGAGAGTCGGGAGTGTCAATCATAATTGTAGAACAAAATGCAAAAAAAGCAGTTGAAATAGCAGACCGAACTTATGTTTTAGACCAAGGAAAAGTGGCAATCGAAGGCGGAAAAGATATTCTAAAAAAGAAAGGCGTCAAAGATGTTTATTTTGGTGGAGATTGAATTTAATTTTTCTTTAACTAGAATATCCAAAAATTGTGTTACCATAGTAACACAAAATTAATTCGGTCCTTCAGAATAAGCCTAAATAGCATCACTTTCTAGCTTTCCGCATTATCCCACAACTTATCGAACACTTGCTCGAAAGTTTTTGCAATCATTTCGTCCCTTATCAAAAAACCTTTAGGATTCCTGGAGGTTATGTATTGGATAAAAAAGCAGTCCTTTATTGTGCCCCATTCTGAGCTGTTCTCTAGTTCCATGAACCTTATTTTTACATCCTTGTCTTTAGTTCTTTTTTTAGCAAGATTTTTATCTTCTTTAGGAAAAATCATTTTTTCTTTAGCTTGTTTTTTCTTTCTTATTTTTTGGTGTTGGTCGTAAAATCCGACTAAAAGGTCATAACCTTCTCTCCTTCCAGTATGGACCTTTATTGTACTATTTTTGTCTAACAAAGAGTTGATTTCATCCCACATGGATTTAACTCCATTGATCCCTTCAAAATATTTATAGTTTTCATTTTGCGACTCTTGTTTGCTTTTTGCTTTAGAAATATGCTCCAAAAGTTCCTCTTTTTCTTTCTCAAGCTCCTTTTCAGTTTTGGAATAGTGTCTTTCTATGGATTTGCTTTTTGAAGGCTCGAATATCCTAGTATTATTCTTTATTTTGTAATTCACTAATCCTTTATCTATTAATGATTCTAGAATAGGGTATAAATTTGATGTTGCTATATTTGCCCTTCTCGATAATCTTCCTGCCTTTGATTCTCCAAGTTCAATCAAGGAAACCAACAGCCTCCTCTCTGGTTTACTCAAAGCTTCTGACATTTTACTACTATAAAAAATTATAGTTAAATTTTAAATAATTTTTGCTTTTATTATCTATATGGAAGAAAATAAACATAAGTATGCAAGCAACAATTTTAAAAATAATAAAAGCCTTTTTGGAATAATGGAAAAGAAAAAGAGGAACCAAATCGGATTTGGTGTTTTAGTTATTCTTGTAGTAGCACTCCTTATAATTTTTTCTGGCGGGAACAACAAACAAGACAATATTAAGATTGGCGTCATTACAGATCTTTCGGGTCCAGCCTCTTATTGGGGAGAGTCAACTGTTGTAGGGGCTAAAATGGCTGCTAAAGAGTTAAGAAATAAGGGCCATAATGTAGAATTGGTTTTCGAGGATGCTCAACTTAGTTCCGAAAAAGCCTTAAGTGCAGCCCAAAAGCTAATCAATGTTGATAATGTGGACGCTATCTATGCCGAATTCAATCCGGCTTCTACTTCTGTAGGATCTTTTGTTAGAGGGAAAGACGTGTTGTATGTTTATGATGCTGCTATTGTTTCACCTCTTGAAAACAACCCTAATGCTTTCAAGACATATCTAGATTATGAAAAGGGGTGTAGAAAAGTGGCTAAAGAGTTCAAACAAGAAGGAATTAAAAAACTAGGAATGTTAAAAGTAAACCAAGAGTACGGGGAGTTATGTTTGGATGGTGCTGAAGAGGTTTACGGAGAAAACTTGTTTGTAGAGTCTTACAATTTAGGCCAAAAAGATCTTAGTACTCAGATTCTAAAGTTGAGTGAGCAAGACGTAGGCGCAATAATTAATGTTGGTTTTGAAGGAGATACATTAAATACCTTGAGAGTGTTAAAAGAGCAAGGTTTAGATATTAGGTATGGAACAGTGGAAGACACAATAACAGAAAATGTCGAGTCAAAATACCCCGAACAGCTTGAAGATTCAATAACATTTGGATTTAGAGATCCTTCAGAGAACTTTACAAAAAAAATCTCAGATGAAGACTTGTCGACAAATTATGGGGCAGCACTAGCATATACTCATATAAGGCAAATAGGCAATGCATTTTCAGAGTGTGGAGAGAAAATGTCTTGTGTCAGGAATGAAATGAAAAAATCAGGCCAAGACGGTACAATAGGGTTTAAAGGATTTGAAAACAGAATAGCTAACCTAAGCATGTCAATAAAAGAGAGATAAGCCTAAACACCTTCCTTCTTTTTTAATCTTCTTACTTTAGGTATGTAATTGGTTACCTTTTCTGCTGAAGCCTTTCCACATCCAAGCATATCTTTACAGAATTTTATAACTACAATTCCGGTTATATCCGGCTTTATTTGTAATTCATCACCTTCCATCCAGGCCTGTGCCTGATAGCTATCTATTTCTATAATGTTTTTGTTTATTTGGTCTTTGAAAATTTGTGTACCCTCAATACTTAGCCGAGCCTCTCCCGTGGGGTTGAAGATTTTTCCTATATATGCTCCTAGCCTTTCAATTTCTGCTATTCCTTCAATAGTTTGAATTTCTTTATCCGAATAATCGCCTTGATACAAAAAAATTCTTTCTCCTCCTTTTTTCACTAGTCTTCCCGGAATTTCTTCTATGCCAAATTGAGAATTAAGTTTATTCAAAAATTCTTCAGCTTCTTTTTTTGTGAATGGATGTATTGACTTCATGGTTTTACCTTTTTGAATTTAGAAACGAAGAACCCCTCGGTGTTAGAATCTTGTGGATGTAGTCTGGCAGTTTTTGAGACTCTTTCATCAAATTCTTTACCTTGCCAAGAAGTTATTCCGTTTCTGTAATTTAGTTCACTTGGAAGTTGAGGGTCCAGGATTTCGATTCTTTCTCCAAGTTCTTTTAGAGCAAAGTCTACAACTTCTTCATTTTCTTCAGGCCCGTGAGTACAAGTTGAATAAATAATTTCTCCTTCTGGTTTTAAGATTTCGAAGGCACTTTGAAAAAGCTTTTTTTGTATTTTTGACATGCTTTTAATTCCATTAGGGTTCCAGGCTTTAGCTCCTGCAGGATTACTTCGGTAAGTTCCTTCGCCAGTACACGGAACATCTAATAAAATTTTATCAAACTGAAAACCATTTTCTTTCAAAATTTGGCAGTATCTGACTCCTTCTCTCGAAGTCATTACAGCATTTGTAACTCCACATCTTTCAATGTTTGAAACCAAAATTTTCATTCTCCCGACCCCCATGTCATTTGACAATAAAGAACCAGTGTTTTCCATTTTTGCAGCTATTTGTGTTGATTTGCTTCCAGGCGAGGCACAAAGATCTAATACTCTTTCTTCTTTTTCAGGATTCATTGAAATTACTGGCAACAAGCTTGCTAATTCTTGAATATAATAATATCCTAAAAGAGCTTCAAAAGTTCTTCCTATTTCGCCAGGTTCAAGTTCGTTTTCAACAATCATTACTTCGGGGTAGCTTTTCCATGGTTGAGATATTTTCCATCCTTTTTCTTCCAAATTTTTTCTCAATTCTTCGGGAGAAATTTTTAGTGTATTACATCTCAATGATTTTAAAGGCATCTCCTCAATTTTATTTAGGTAGGCTTGATAGTCTTCTTCATCAAAAGAAAGTTCTTTCATCCTCTCAAGAAATTTTTCTTTGGGTTCAGGTTTTCTTCTTGACATAATTGATAATGTTAGAGAGATTTTTTAAGTCTATGCAGGGATTTCGGCATCAAAAACCTTAAATAATAGTTATACATCATAGTTATACATGGCAATTAAAACAAAGGTTAAAAAGTGGGGAAATTCGATAGGATTCATTGTTCCTAGTAGTATTGCCGAGAAACTTAATTTGAAGCCTGGAGAAGAAATAGAATTCGATATAGAAAAAGAAAAAAACGTGTTAAAAGACATGTTTGGTAAAGCAAAGAAAAAGAAAGACTCAAGAAAAATGATAAAATCGTTCGGGAAAGAAATGAGAAGCAAATGGGACAAGTGAGGTGTTTGGGTACTTATGCTTTAATGGAAATTTATCTTGGCAATGAAAAGTTTAGGAATTATGAAAATTGCGATTTTGTTTTAAATGACCTTATTCTGACTGAATTTTATGGTGTACTTTTTAGAGAGTATGGAGAAAAAGAGGCGGAATTTTGGTTTAGAAAACTTGAAGGATATTCTAAAGGTGTTGATAAAGGCCTAATGAAAAAAGCGATAAGCTTTAAACAAAAGTACAATAAAAGAGAAATTTCTTTTTTTGATGCTGTCGGATACATATTCTCAAAAGAAAACGGCTATTTATTTGTTACAGGTGATAAGGAATTTGAAGATTTTGAATCCGTCGAGTTTGTTAAGAAATAACTTTTGGAGATTTCTAGAGATAATTTTTCTTAAGACGTAGAATATATGTTGATATCATCAAGTTACGAAAAAACTGAAAGATTTAAAAATATGGAAGTTATTAAATAATATGGAAAATTCACTAGAAGCCCACACAAAGAAGGACGAATTCCCGCAAGAAGCTTACAGGGAGTTTAATGTAGACAGCGGAATCATGGAAGTTTACCAAAATCTTGCTAGTCGGGAAGAGGTCCAAAATTTCCTGGAGAACAATGATTTTGATGCGAATAGCACTACTTATTATCCTAGAAAAGAGCAAAAATATGGAAAAGAACAAATTCATGAAGAAAAAGCGATCGGAAATATTCCTTTCAAAACCGTTTCGGTTAATAAAAAAGTAGAGCCAGGAATCGGGGACGAAGCCAAAGAAAACCCTTTGGGAGTTTTATATGAAATCCAACAAGGTACAAGCACACCTCCAGCAACTGCTTAATACTTTATTTCTGCCGATGGGAAAGAAGCATTTACTCTCGCGGGATACTGGGACCAACTAAGAACAGATTTAATGGACAACGGGCCATCTAGCGAACAATATTGGTCTAAGTTCGGAAGTAACAATATCATGAATATTGAAGAAGCTAAAAATCCTAAAGGAAAAGATATAGAGAGTTTGATTAAAACAATTAACCCTAATACAAAATTGTTTGGCAATGACCAAAAAGAAAACAGACATGATCCTTACGGTATAGCAAATGTTGGAAATGCATTCGAGTCGGAACCTGTAAAACACTCAGCTAAAGACGACCCTGTAGCTAAAGTTATGGGAGAGGAAAACGAATCTTTGTACCATCAACACAATATAAGCGAATTAAAGGAAGCTTATAGAAAAGGTGCAAAAGAAGGATTCAATCCGGACGAAGAAGATAAAGCAAGAGAGGGAAATCTTCCCTCTAAGATGTATGTTAGAGGGTTTGTACACACACAA
>JBDGRI010000027.1:0-18872 GCA_042218235.1 Candidatus Pacearchaeota archaeon | reverse complement strand
TAAAAGACAAAGACGTTATTGAGTTTAAAACTCGTTAATTAATCGTAATTCCAACTATCTAAATCAAAATTATAATAATCATAAAACTTTTTCCCATCTAAATTATATTGCCCAATATAAGGGTTATCTGTCTTAAAGCCAAGAGGATTTTTCTGAAATAAATAAACCTGAGCCTTTAGCGGAACACCGGGATGAGCTAACAAAATCCAATTTTCTCTTCCTTGAACATATTCGTTCCTAAACCTCACCTTTTTATTTAAAACCAAATAAACGACCAAGTGCTCTTCAAGGAAAAAGTTCAACTGATTGCCATTAAGTTTCCTGCCTAGATACTTTGCATCTTCTTTTATGTACTTTCTAAACAAACTATCTTTATTATAAAAAGACTTTATCTTGTTGAAAAGGGAGTTGAAATCGTCTTCCAATTCTAATGTCAAATTTCCCCAAGTTTCAAAATGAAATGCATGCTGGATTTGAAAATCTTTCCTGTTCTTCCGAATCTTCTTCTTAAGGCCATTCTTATGAGAAATCATTTGAAATAAAGATTTGTCTTTCATATTCCTGGCCGAAACACTTGAATTAAAATAAATATAATCACAATAAGTAAAATTCAATCCAACTTGAGCATCATTAACTTTCCTATCACCAAAAAACTTAAGCCAATCAACAAAATTGCTAACACTTTGCTTCGTAGAAATTTTAGACATGGAAACAGGAAACCAAATAATTCCCCAACCTCTCAAAGAACTTATGTCAAAGAACTCATTCTTGCCGGGCACACTTTTATTTGATTTCTTTTTATTTCCCATAAGCCTCTTCGTGAAGCCCTTTCAATTCTTCAGAGTTTTCTCTAAAAGGCTCTAGTAAAGAATTAATTTCTTTGGCAACGGCTTGCTTCAAATCCAAAGGATGAAGCTTTTTATCGGCAAAATCTTTCTCCAATTCTTCGTAACTTGAATACTCGACCTTCCCTCCAAATTTTTCAGGCCTTTCAACAACAAAGCTTTCCCCTCGGTCAGATTTCAAAACAAAAACAACGTATTTCAAAAATTCCATCAAACCATTTTCAGGATTGCCTTCCTCCATTGCAGCATTTTTTACCTTCTTTTCAACGGACTTTTCGTCATCCAACAAATCAATTTTACTATTTTCGTCAGAAGCACTCATTTTACTCCCTGTCAAACCTGAAAGCATTGGAATCATAACATGGGAACGTTTTTCGTAGCCTATTTTTTCCAAATTTTCGGAAGCCAAAACAAATATCTTTCTTTGATCCACTCCAGCACATTGAACATCTACCCCCAAATACTCTTCATCTAATGCCTGCATCAAAGGATAAATCATTCCTGAAACTTTTGGAGACTCATCTTGTTTAACGACTTCTGAAGAGGACTTTTGAGCATCTCTTGAAGAAACTTCTTTTGAAAGCCTCAACAAGTCAAAAAAGTAATCATTATTCAACTGAATATCGCTACCTCTAACAATTTCGAGGTTTTCCACGCCTACACCAAGAGCCTTAAACATCAAAGGGATTGCCTTGCTATAATAGTTGTATCTTTTTTCTAATAAATCCCATGGAGTATTGTCTAAAGCCCCGTGAAGATCTGCCAACAAAACCTTTACCTTAAAACCGGCTTTCAAAAAATCTGCTAACTTAATTGCCCAAGGAAGATACATTAAGTGGGGGCTTCCGGTTATAGCCGTGCCCAAGTAAACAACCGGTTTTTCTTTTCTCAAAGCTTCCTCAAGCTTTTCTTCTCCCAAAATTTCTTGAGTATTTCGTTCAACCAATTTACGCCTTTTTTCAATCTCCATATCAGAGAAAAACAAAATATCTTTATTAAAGATTTCGTTAAAAAATAAAAAATAAAGAAAAGAAATAGAAAATAAAAATCAAAAAAAGCTATTTCTTAGACTTTTTCTTAGATGTCTTTTTCGAGGTTTTCTCAGAGGATTTTTTAGAGCTCTTCGAATCCTTCTTTGAAGATTTTCCTGAAGAATTCTTTGAACTCTTTTTAGATTCACTACCTGAACTGCCCCAGGCCGCAACTCCGTACAATATAAAGTTCAGTACCGGAATTAAGGTCAAAATGGACCACCATCCAGGCCTTTCAACTTCTTCGAACATCTTCCATTGCCATATTATAACAAATACAGCGAACAATACATAAGCTACTATGTTAATTATTGGAATAAACATTCCAATCAACAATAACCAAGGCCACCAATGCATTCCGGAAGATTGGTAAGAAATTATATAGGGTCCAACTGCTGGAATCCATGCCAACCCAGGAGAGTCTAGTCCGACCTTTCTACCAATACGCATAAATGCAAAAGACACATACACATAAACCCCTAAACTCAAGATTATAAAAATAGCCGTTAAAGCTGCTGATGCAAATATTGCGGCTCCGGGGCCCGAAAGATTACCTGCACTTTGTAAAAATGTTCCTATCATAAACACGCCTCCTTTCATTTATTTAATCGTCAAACCCAAACAAAACATTTATTTAAAACTAACTAAAATTAAAAATTCCAAAATTTTGAAAATGGATGCTTGCAGAAATAATTGCTGCTCTGCTAATAGGAATTTTATTCGGAACAATCACAGGTTTAATCCCTGGAATTCACATAAACCTGATTAGCGCATTCTTAATATCTCTTTCAACAACATTGCTTCTCGAAATAAACCCTCTTTTCATTGCAGTTTTCGTAGCATCAATGGCAATAACCCATACTTTCATTGATTTTATACCGACAATGTTTTTAGGATGCCCGGATACTTCAACAGAACTTTCAGTCTTACCGGGACACGATTTGCTAAAACAAGGCCAAGGATATCAAGCAATAATGCTAACTGCTTACGGAAGCATAGCAGCAATAATCCTACTAATTCTTATTTCTTATCCTTCATTACAAATTTTTGACAAAATCTACCAATCAATTGAAGGAGTAATGCAATGGATTTTAATCGGAATTTCCCTCATAATCATTTCTTTAGAAAGAAACACACTAAAAGCTTTTGGAGTTTTCTTATTAACCGGAACCTTGGGATATTTTGTCTTAAATTCTCCAAACTTAGAACAACCATTACTGCCTTTGCTAACGGGGTTATTCGGAAGCTCCATGATAATTAAAAGCATAAAAACCAATCCCGACATACCCGAACAAAAAATAGAAAAACCAAGAACAAAATTTTCAAAACCGCTAATAGGGTCTTTAATTTCTTCACCATTATGTAGTTTTTTACCTGGAATAGGTTCAGGGCAAGCAGCAATTTTAGGCCAAACAATTTCAAACCCAAAAAATAAAGATGATAAAGGGAGTTTCCTCGTCCTCCTCGGAGCAACAAACACTCTTGTTATGGGTTTCTCCTTCATAACACTTTACTTAATTTCAAAAACAAGAACGGGTTCTGCAAATGCAATAAACCAAATACTTGGAAGCATGTCAATAGAAATGCTAACAATACTTTTAGCCTCTATTTCAATAGCAGGAATTTTAGCTTTCTTTCTAACAGAAAAACTCGCAAAAATTTCTTCAAAAAATATTCACAAAATAAATTACACAAAGATATCCCTAATAACCCTAGGAATTCTATTAACAGTAAATATTGCAATATCTGGTACAAACGGCCTCTTAGTCTTAAGTGTATCTACACTTGTAGGATACTACTGCGTAAGTTTAGACATAAGAAAAACAAACATGATGGGATGCCTACTAATTCCGACAATAATCCTTTACTTTGGAATGGGTTAACCAAAAATCAAAATTCCTGCAAAAACAGCAATCCCTAAAAGGACAAACAGGCTCAAAATAATAATAAGTCTCTTCTTCCATGTAGCCATTTTACTCTTTTTAGGACTCTTTCTGCCAGTCTTTTTTGCCACAGAAGATTTTCCATTTGTAAATTTAATCTTACTAGAATTTTTAGAGTCTCCTTCAGAAGCACCGGGAGGATTCCCAAGTTCTTCTTTAACAACTTTTACAGCCTCTTGAATTTCCCATTCTTTCCACCCATCTTCCTTCAACCTTTCCTTAATGGTTTTAAACGGAACTCCTCTTTCAACATATTTCAAAATATACTTTATCAACCTCTCTTCAGCCATAACAAAAAAGAGTTTCCAAGCTTTTTAAAATTTCCTAAAACAAAAATTCAGAACCACCGATTCAAAGCTTCCTGCTTTTATGACTCTAGTGTGATTTTCTGTAAAGAAAAGCGCACTAGCAGGCCGAGAAACAAGAACTAAAACCATTGATTCAAAGCTTCTTGTTTCTCGGGCTCTTTACCAAAAATAGATTCTAAATTTCTCTTCAACAACTCTAAATTCTGTTTCAAGTAAGTAGATAAATGATATTTATTGGATAAATCTAAGGCAGGGTCTAAATACTTCTTAATTCCTCCTTCATGGACTGTAAATATCAACTTGCCTCCACAAACAGGACATTTTCCAGAAAGCGGCGGCCTCCTTATTATACCATTGCAACCTACACACCTAAAATCCTGTGTTGAAAAACCTCTCAAATTACCTCTCATGTCTCTCAAAAAATGCCTTTCGATAATTAACCTAGCAGTATCGGAAACATCTGCCCCTCTTAGCTTTTCAGCCAAAGTCATTTGATGTTCAACCTTCTCTTGCATAGTACCCAACAATTTATATGCGCAACATTTAGTACCGTCGTTTAAATCCGAAGTATCATGGGTGAAACCTAAATTTTTGAACGGATCTTTTCCTGCTTTCATAGCGTCTTTAACAATTTCTATTCCTTCAACCTCTTCAGAATGTTTGCCTTGCTCTGCTTTTTTATACAAGTCTAAAGGATAACCCCAACTCAACTCAAAATCTAAAATCTGGTCATCTACTTCCCCCGCGTCTATTTTTGAGTTAACAACTAATGGGGCATCTTGGGTACCTCCTCGATGCGAAGGCAAAAATTCATTCGAGAAATTTAACAAAACATCTCCCAACAACATAACAGCAGCCTCATCTCCATCACAATCCCTTCTAATTGCAGCATGCATGTACGGACTAGCAACAAGAGCTTGAACTTTTGAATAACCAATAAACCTACAAATAACCCCCCCACAATTATGAGGCGCCATACAAACACCTAAATGACCAACTAAATCTTCCTTGTTTTTAATGTTATAATAAGGCTTAACGCCGTAATACTTACTTAATTCATCGTCAACAAAATTAGCTACTTTAGTGAAAACCTCGTCTCCTTTCTCATCTAAAGATTCTGGACATGCTGGCAATAAAACATCGTGAGGCATCAATTCAATCATTTGCTCCTCATTTTCCAAAACATTTCCGTAAATATCGTGCTCATAACCTAGCTCCTTAAGTTTTTCAACACTTACTGAAACCTCTTTAGGCTTAAAATAAACCAGGGGCAATTCCGTAGCATCCATTCTTATGGTTCCATCCTTGTTAACCTGTAAACCATACTTAGATCTCAAAAGTCCTTTCTCCAAGTTCTCCATTATATGCTTATCTGAAGAAGTTCCTTTAACCCCTTTAATCATTTTAGGCAAGTCTTCTTCCTTAATGCCCAGCCTGTTCAATGCTGAATCAAAATAATGTTTTATGTCGATATTCCTTGTAGAATACGGAACACCTTGAGATTCTCCTTTTTGTTCTTCAAACGATTTTTCTTTGGTTTCGGAATGATAATACATTTCCCTTGTCTTTGAATTGCAAATTTCACAAACAGGATAAATACTTTCTTTTTTACATTTGTCACAATAGTTCAAAGGAAAAGCACTTTTAACTTGGCCTTGTTTTATTGCTTCTCTAAGACTTCTCATCTTACCTCCATCCTCTCCGACAGGGAACAAAACATTTGGACTTCCTTGCAATTTTCGTAATTTGGCTTTCTCAGGACGGCCCATTCGAGAACCAATAAATTCACCAGACTTATCTTTTATAATAAACTTAGAAGCTTCATCCACAGTTTCTAAAACAGTATCTTTATCAAAGTCATAATTTCCAATCAAAATATCTTTAACAAAAACTTTCTCTCCTTTATCTAACAACCTATAATCTAAGCCAACGTTAGCAAAAAGAGATTTAGCATATTCTTTTTCAACAACAACATTTTCTGTACTTATCTGATGCTCGATTCCTAAAAATTCCAAGGCCCTCTTTCCATTAGAAAAATCTTCAGCCTCTTGTTTATTAAATGGCAAAATCAATTTCTCATCAATCCATGATTTTTTCAACCATTCTATCAAATTTTTGAACTGTTCCTGAGAAATCTCTTTCCAATAGTGTATATAAAGTGGATGCAAAGGCAGATCAGGATATTTTTCGCTATAACTAACTGCCTCGTCAAAACTCAACTGTTGACTTTTAACTTTCTCTTCATGACCTTGATCCTTCAAATCTAGTTCCCACCACTCTTCTACATAACCAGATTTTGGCAAGTCAGCATTCCGATTAATTATATCACTAAACGGAAACAAGAAATCCCCTAGATAAATAATTTCATCTATGTCTTTGTAAAATTGCCTTGCTTCTTCTTCGGTCTTAATTTTCTTAACATTTCCGTTGTAAAACTTAACTATCGGCCCCTCAATAGTATCGCAAGACGTCAAAGCACATCCCTTCGAAGGTTTCTCTTGTTTTAACTGCGTACCGGTTGCAATAAAATCTTCAGTTACTGCCATGGAAGCTGGATGTATTGAAGCTGCCGAAAAACCACTAGTCCTGCTACGACCATACCTAAACCTAAATGCTCCAGATCTTGCAGGATGTCCATAAATTGGTCTTCCAGCAACAATGTCTTTAATATAGGCCGGGGTAGAAGGACCAGCCTTGTCTCCTGTTCCTTTAACGGTTTTTTCGTGTAATTCTATATATTCCTGAAGCCAATCAAAACTTGTAGATTGAACGCCGTTCTTTTTAGCATTTCCTAGAAGCCTAAACCCTTTAGGGGCTTTCTGAGCTAAACCCTCGGCCATAACCAAACAAAAACCACTCCTTAATGTATCGGTATCAACTCTTTCCAGTCCTTTATAATTAGGAACTTCTACTTTTTCTGAAGCCTCGCCAGAAACCTGAATCGTCATATTTCTTGCCAAAAATTTGGCCTCTTCTTCAGTTGGCATATACTGTAAGTTAGTAACCCTGTCGTGGAAATGTTGCAATTCAGCATAAACTCTATTTATCTCATCGTCTGTGGGGTCATATTTTGCAAAACCAAAAACCTCTCTCAAATAATCAATCAACATCAAAACCAGACACGAAGCAGTAGTTCCAGCCGACCTAATTGGTCCTGAAAAATGAGCTTCTAAATATTCTTTTCCATCGTCTTTCCTTTTTTTAGTGTTCAACCCGGTAAAGCCCTCAATTGGTGAAGAAACAACCGCCAAAGTTTGATATGCTAAACCCACTCTAGTTCCAGCCTCAATAGCCTCAACCAAACTATTAAACTCACAAAATTTCTGCCGAGCTACTTCCTCCCCTATAACAAAAACAATTGTAGGATCAAGTTTCCCATATTTATCTTCTAGTTCTTTAATCCTTTCTTCAATTCCCTTATCCTTGACTTGAGGATAAACAGAAGATATAAGCCCAACTACTTTTGCTGCCATAGAATTAGCCAAAGGAACTTCAACTTCATTAACAGGATCTAAGCCAGTTTCCTTTGCCTTGCCTGCAACCTCATAAATCTCTTGTATCTTTTCATTCAGTTTTTCAAAATATTTCTCCGTCTCCATAAATCTACTCCTAATTACTCAAAAATTCAAGACTATTTAGTTCTTTCAAAATGTCCTTCCATCCCTCAAATTTAATTATATTTTCCTCTTCTTCTTTATCTTTATTCCAAGGTTTATCAAAAAGAATTACTTCAACACCTTTTTCTGCACAATCTTTTGCATATTTAGTATTATCCTCTATCATAACATCTACCCCATAATCTTTGCATATTTCTCCTTTTGAACCACTTTCTTCATAATCTGAACCAGTTGAATGAAAGATTTCAAAATCCAAATTACCGAAATGATAACCTAGATGGTCTTTTGTACCTTCTTTATACTTTAAAGGTCTTGAAGTAATAAAAACAATTTCAAAATGCTCTGCTAAAATATCTATAGTTTCTTTTGCATTTTCCATCAAATCGACTTTTTGAAAACATTCAGAATGAAAAAACTCATCTAATTCTTTCCTTGCTTCTTCAGGAGAAATTCCCACCACTTTATCTAAATCGTAAGTCTTTATATTTTCAAAAACAAAGCTAGTGCCGTGTTTCGAATTATAAAATTCCAAAAAGCTAGAAGCTGTATTTACAACAACATCGTCAATATCAATTCCTACTTTCTTAACTTTCCCAAAATCAATTTTGTTCTGATGAATCATCTTCAAGATCCCATCCTTTAATTTCATTTACTTCATTCTTGACTTCAAAATCGAGTATTTTAACCTTTCTTGTTTTCAAATTAATCATAGGAACTTTTCCATAATCGGGTTGATTTCCCATTCTCTCCTGGAATGAGGTTATTGCTTCCCAACAAGCTATTGAAATCAAAAGCACATTTCTATAATAAGTAATTCCAAACTTGTGCGAATGTCCAGAGACCATAATATCAGGAACTTGATCAATAACCATCCTATCTTCTTTATAAGGATAATATTGTGTAGAGTTATGCGAAGGAGCCAAATGTCTGTTTTGCAACAAATACTTCATAATTTCCTCAGGACAATTCATTGCATCCTTGTTCATTAAACTCGGAACATTATTTGAATAATAAGGGAAAGAGAACCCATGATACGTTAAAACATGGATTCCTGTAAAATTTTGCTTAACACCAACTGCAGAATAACAAGGATTGGGAGTAATATAAACGTTTTCCAATTGGTAAAGTGGCCAGCCATATTTTTCATCAATAACCGGCTGAGGTTCTAAAAGCCTTATCCCCTCGTGATTGCCCGGGGAGATTATTAACTTTATATGTTTTGGGATTTTGTCCAACATTTCGGCCAATTCAATATACTGTTGCTCCAAGTCCGGGATTCTCAAATCATCTTCTTGACCAGGATAAATACCAATACCTGCAACTAAATCACCTACAAAATAAATGTATTTAATTTTGTCTACTTCGGAAGTATTAGGAACTTTACCGTTCAAATAATCAATAAACTTCTGGAAGCTTTTATCCAAAAACAAATCACTTCCATAATGCATATCCCCGACAAATAAAGCATACTCTTCTGTATCGGATTTCTTTCTTTCAGGGAACATTGCATCTGGCCAAATAACATCATTAGCAAACAAAATCTCTCTACTTCCAGAACACTTAAAACCTAAAACAGAATCTAAACAAATCTCTTCGGCCTTCTCATAAAGTTCAGGCTTATTTTGATTAATCAAAACCTTAACTTTACCACCAGCATCCTCAATTTCCAACATCAAATTTTTATTTTTTGTATACCTTTTATCGTAAACCATTCCAATAATTGAAACCCCTTGTCTGTTCCCCGAAAGCTTGTCAATAGAAACAAGATTGTCTAGTTCTTGATGTTCTTGCAAAATCTTTCTTAACTTATTAAACCTGTCTTTATAATAATTAACAAAATCCCTAACTTCGACTTTTCGAGAATTATCTGATTTAGGTAAACTTGAAAAAATCTGGACATGGCTATGGCCTGTATTTTGGCTTTCATCAAATGAATTTTTAGAACCAATATCACTACCGGTAACTTCAAAATTCAAACCAAGATTTACAAGCAACTGGTCTTTTTTTTCTTGAGGTAAATCGGAAATAATCTTTTCAAATTTTTCTCTGTTATTCTCTAAAAATTTTTTAGTCAAAACACTTTCATTAGTATTTTTTCTCAATTTCTCTAAAACCACCTTGACAGTCTCTACATCAGAAGCCTGGCTAAACAATTCTAAAAGTTGACTATCTAACAAAACACCTTTCTCTAAACAATAATTGTAAATTTCTTTTTGCATTTTAACTTCGACCCGTTCCACAAAAAATCAACTATGATATATATTAGACGAAATTTGATTTTCTGCTTTATTAACTATTTGATCCGAAACAGCCAAATTTATTTCCCTCATTCTTCCTCCACGGCCTTTCGAAATTACATTAACATTGATTATTCCAAACATATCCATTTCCTGAATCATATCGGAAACACGTCTTTGAGTCAGAGGTTGACTCTTTATTTCATTGCAAATTTTTTGATAATGATTAAAAACATCTCCAGTAAAGAAAGGCTCGCTATTTTTTTTCTTTGATAGTTGAATAATAGAATAAAGAACCAGTTCGAATTGTTTAGATTCTGAACTTATAACATCTAAGATTTTATCGTTTTCAATCTTATCATTTGCTTTATCAACATAATCCAAAGTTATTTTTCCGGAACCATCTCTTTCAGCCAACTCACCAGAAACCCTTAGTAAATCTAGAGCCCTACGAGCATCTCCATGTTCTCTTGCAGCAAAAGCAGCACACTTAGCAACCACACCTTCTTCTATAACATCCTCTTTAAAAGCATTCTCGACTCTTTTATTCAAAATGTCCTTCAATTGTAAAGCAGAATAGGGGGGAAATACAATTTCTTCTTCAGACAAAGAACTCCTAACCCTGGGATCAATTTGCTCTAAGAAAGTCAAATCGTTCGAAATCCCAACAATGCAAATCTGTGACTGCGAAAGCTCTGAATTAACTCTAGTCAGGTTATATAAAAAATCATTAGAAATTTTCTTAACTGTTTGGTCTATTTCATCTAAAATCAAAACTATTAATTGCTGCTTAGAATCTATCAAATCTAAAAACTTAGAATAAACTGCTTGTGTAGGAAGCCCTGTATCTGGGACACTCCCCCCCAACTTTTTAACTAATTCGGCTAAAATCCGGTATTCTGTGTCAGAAACTTTCTTTAATTTACAATTCAAATACTCTATCTGAAGATCAAAATTACTTTCTTTCTCAATCCTTTTAGTCAATTGATCTTTGACATATTTAATAGAAATTGTTTTTCCTGTACCAGTCTTACCATAAAGAAAAAGATTACTAGCCCTTTCGTTTCTCAATATGGGAGCTAAAATAGATGCTACTTGCTTGATCTGGTCTTTTCTGTGTAAAATATCATCCGGATAGTGATTCGACTGTAAAACACTCTTATTCTTGAAAATTGCATTATTATCAAACGAATCGAATATATTCTCTATTTCTGAGTCCATTATTATTTTTATCTTCCATTATTCAAAAAGAATAATGGTAGGCTAAATTTATTTCTTGGCTCCATTTTGGATTTTGACTTTGTTTAAATATGCAATGGTAGGCTAAAATTTTAACTTTACTCTCCATTGTAATTTTTCACTCCCCTCTTTGGAAAAAGCGGAATGGCAGACTGAATTTATTTCTGACTCAATTGTGGTTTTTTCCCTTACTTGAAAAAGACTAATTGAGTGGAATTTATTCCTAGCTGCATATTACCTCTATCACATTCAATCAACTGAAATGCCTAAAAATTCCAGACACTCACACGTTTATTTCTTATGGAAAAACTTTTTCGTTCAAATTTTTCAACGGTAAAATAACCGATACCCTATATAAATAATTCTGACTACTAAAAGAGAAAAACACCTAAATTTCTTGTGGAGAGTTTAGATTATACGAACTAATAAATGCAAAAAACAACAATAAATAAAAATTTGATTGTAAGAACTATAATATATAATATATAATAAAAAATTTTTTAATATAAATAAAAAAATCGGAAGTCTGATTATTTTTTATAAACATTTTCCATACGAAACAATGGGGACAGAGTGTAAAAGATTTAAAGCCCAAGTTCTTATAATAAAAAGAGTTTTTGAAAACTTTTGGAACACAAATTCATTTAACAAGAGTCATTATTTATTTTTAGATATTCTAAAATAAACAAAAAATATTTACTTAATTAAAAAGGAAATTAGTTTAATAAAGAATTTTCTACATAAAAACAACATCCTTATTAGAGATCACACCAAATCTTCTTCAGAAACAACAACAAAGTCACCTACAGCAATAATTGAGTTATAAGGAATCAAGGTTTCATTTGAGGAAGTCTTTTCCAAATTAAGGTTTCTGGTATAGTGTGTTGTATCTTTTATAACCAAATTTATTAGTTCTCCAGAATTTGTTTCGAAAGTAACATCTTTAACAAAACCTAATCTCTTACCGTCTTTTGTTACAACCATCTTATCTAAAATAGCACTAAATGGGTTTTTTTCTTCTTGCATAGTTCATTAAGCCTTATTTATTTTATAAACTTTTTTGTGTTTGAGTCGATAATTTTTTTAGCTGATGGTTAAAAAGCAGATATCAAAAACATTTATCTATAAAACATAACCTATTATAAAATAGGTTTTTTCTGAATAAATTGAAAGAAATTAGCCTTCACTCAATTACTGGGAAAACACAAACATCTATATAGAGTATTTAGTTAACGACGATCTTCCGGAAGAAGGTCTTGAAAGAACGTTTTATTATACTAGTTTAGAAGACATGCCGGGAGAAATTTATTTGGGATGAGTTATAAGATCGAGAAAAATAGTTCATTAAAAATACGGAATTAAATGGACAAATAACACGTCTCCAACAACCAGAAGTCTTACCTTATAAAAAAGACGTATTTCTTAACAAGCAGGGATGTAAAATTTCTTAATGGACGGGATCCAAAAAATGATACAAAAGGAAAAACCGCTGCTAAAATTGGTTGAGCATTTAGAAATTATTCGTTCTAGGAAATTAATTCTACCAAACCACCCAAATCTTTAAAAATAATTTAGATTTAAGCTTGAGTATGAAATTACTAGGATTTAACTTCACAAAATTTAATGCAGAGAAATTTTCTGATAATAAAAAAGGCGTTAAGCTAAATAGAAGCATGAATATTTCAGATGTTAAGGAAATTAGCACCGATATGCTAAACACTCAAGGGAAAGTTCTTGCTGTTTACTTTTCAAATACTTTCGATTATAAACCAGACTATGCAAAAGTTGAATTAGAGGGAAAGGTGTTGGTTTCTGTAGATGAAGAAACAGGAAAGAATGTTGTCGAAGAATGGAATAACAATAATCCGGTTCCTGAAGACTTCCGGTTGAAATTTCTAAACATTGTAGCCAAAAAGTCAGACTTAAAGGCTTTGCAATTTGAAGAAGAATTAGGAATACCTTTCCACCTAAATCTTTCCAAAGTAGAGTCAAAAAAGAAAGAAGAGTCCAAATAGTTAATAGAACCCTTTTTTACTTAATTTCTTATATTCAACAATCTTAAAAAATTCCGTTTCTAATATATAACATGAAAATTTCTGAAGAAAAGAAGAAAAAGATTTCTGAACAGATCTTGGCCTATCTTTTTTCAATAAGCCCCAGAGCCGTATTTACTGTAGATGTTGCTAAAGAAATAGTTAGAGACGAAGAATTCACTAAAAAATTGCTTCTTGAATTAAATAATAAAAAGCTAGTAACAGAAATAAAGAGAAATTCCGGAGGAATACCATACTCAAAAAGATCCAGATGGAGACTTTCCGATAGAGCATATAAAGCATACAAGGAAAATCTTTGATTCCAAATAATTACTTATTAATACATCAATATTTTTATACCGGGAATTTTTTTGCCCACTATGGATAATGTGAAGAGGTCTTTCGATAAGGTAAAAGAGGATATGGATTCTTTGCGATATGAAGTTGATTCCATAAAAAAAGAAATAAGAGAACTTAGGGATTCAATGGTTGACATATGCGAAATAATTAACAATTTCCAACAATCCAGTCCTTCTGAAAGCTCCCCTAAAAATTTTTCAAGCCCTAGTAAACCTAGTTATTCGGATACTAATGTTCCTTCTAATAGTCAAGAGCCTGGTAATGAAAGCTGTTCCCGCATTCCAACAGACACTCAGACAGGCGTTTCGACAAGCACTTCGACACCTTCAGACGCCGAAAATTACCATTCGACAGACTTTTCGACAGAGAAATTTCCTGCACAGACAGATTCGACAGACTTTTCGACAGGTGATTCGGGATTTGAGTCTCAAAAATCCCAAAATTTTTCGATTTCCACAAGAAATCAAGGGGTTCCAACAGACAAACAGACAAACAGACAGACAAACAGACAAACGGATTTTCCGCCTGTAGAGGGCGGTGAGTCCCCGAAAAGCCCTTCTTCAAACTCTACAAATTCTTTCAATGACGCTGCCGGAATTTTAGATTCTTTAGACAATATCAAGAAGGATATCCGCCTAAAGTTTAAGCGTCTTACTGACCAAGAGTTTCTTGTTTTTTCCACATTGTACCAGCTTGCAGATCAAAGCGGGTCTTGCGATTACAAAAGCATATCACAAAAGCTGGGTTTGTCTGGAAGTTCCATTAGAGACTATATTGGAAGGCTTATTGAAAAAGGAATCCCCGTTGAGAAAACCCGTCTGAACAACAAAAATATTCAGTTGAGTATTTCCTCTGAACTTAAAAAGATCGTCTCTTTGCCAACAATTATGGAGCTTCGAGATATTTAGCATTTTTTTAATTTTCTATGGCATTTTTTCTTTTTGTAGGTCCATCTACAAAGTATTCGGTGTAGCGAATAATTGATTTACTAATTCGCAAAACCCCCTTCGTCGTCAGGAATTGTGCCGACAACGATCTCTTGAAAGCCTTCTCAGGTCTTTATTCTTTCTTTTTTTCTCTTCATTTACTCCTCACTTTTTTTGAAATGGCTTTACAGAGCCTTTGTGAGCTTAAATTCTCACTTTTGCCCTATGTAAGGCCGTAAATTTTTGCTTGTGACCCTCACTTTTAGTATTCACTCTCCTTTGTCTTGTCTTTTTCCTTGCCCTTAACTCTCACTTTTGACTTCTTGAGCATTTTTTTCTTAATTTCTCCCGGAATATGGATCCTCTTTTTACCGTTATCTTCAATTACTTCCTTCACTAAACTCTCACTTTTCGATTTTATCCGGTTTATTTGGCCTCTTATGGTGGTTTTTTCCTTTCCTAAGAGTGATGCTACGTCTTCATAACTTAGTTTCATATCACTGTTTAGTAGAACCCATATGATTGCTCTCTCCGTTAAAGAAAAATTGTCTAAATTTGGTGTTTCAACACCTGTTTCAACACCTGTTTCAACAGGTTCAACGGCCGTTTGTTTCGGCAACGCCTGTTTGGGTGTTTGAAACGGCTGTTTAAACGGCTGTTGATTTTTTACATGGCCCATCATAGAAACTATGTTTCGCATTTCTTCAATCTCTTCATTTGTCGTCGACAATTGCTCTTCAAGCTGTTTTATACGCTCGTCTTTATCTTTTATTTGGTCGTTTAAATATTCAATCCACTTACCTAGAGAAGAAATGTCCTGTTTAACAGATTCAAAGCCTTTTTTAGTATCTTCTTTAAGCTGTTCAACCTCTTTTTTATTTTTAAACAATCCAAACATATTTTGTCTTATGATTTTAGGTTTATAAAAGTTTTGTTTTTTCCGTCGGAGATGGTAGTAACAAAGACCGTTTTTTGAATTAAAATTTAGCCACTAATTAAATATTTTGAAACACCTAAACAGCAATTAAACACCGATAAACAGACTGTTTAAACAACTATAGACAGGCTTAAACGGCGTTTAAACACCCTTGAAAGCCAGGACATCTCGTCGAAAATAGGCATTAATTTTCATTTGGCTTTCCCGAAACTGTTTAAACACCCTTTGTAAAAAGCTATTTATTTAACTTACTTAACCTAAGTGCATAATGCTCGGCAAAAAATCATTACAACCTTTAAACGCTTCTGAGTCAAACCAATTTCTTTTCTGACCTCCTTTTTCAAAAATGCTTGGTCCTGTCTCACAGCTCTGCCAAAACACCTCTCTTAAAATACTTTTAGCTTACCTAACCTAAGTGCAAAATGTTCGGTAGAGAAATTATTATCTGTTTTAAACGCCCGCCTGCCCTTCAAAAAAAATTGCAAAGTATTAAATACTCTCAGACTTTTGACCAACTATGCCATTCACAACATTCGCAATCAGCGCAGCAGCAATTTCCATAATTTTTGGTTTACTAGTACTTGCCTTTCCAAGGTTCTTAAGGTATTTTGTAGGCGGATACTTCATAATCATGGGTATTTTAAAGCTTCTTTAGGATGAAATCGGGCGATTATGGCATCTTTAGCTCTCAAAAACAAAAAACAAATTTAACAAACCTAACCTAAGCGCAATTTTCTTTTAAAATCTTGAAAAACAGGACATAAATATTTAAATATGAGGGTTAATTGAATAAAATATTGTAAATCTGGAGGATTTTGTTGATTTTTTGCAGGATAGCGGGTTAGTAATTAGGGGCCTGGATCATGAAGCCCTTCCTGGAAAGTACCTTGCTTTAGGGATAGTTGATCCTGAAGAAAAGCCGGCAGCAGGTTTGAATTATCCTACAGGCATTATCGGCCCCCATAATTTTGAAGAAATGGATCATTTTTACTTGAATCAACAGAGATCTAATTACAAATTATTGCGTTCTGCCCCCGACTTCGTTGAAAACAAGGTTGCCTATGATTTCAAACACAAGCAAAGCGAAGGCAAAGGATGGAGTGTCGAAGTGTACAATTTTAGAAGGAACTTACCAAAAGACATGAATTATGAAATGCTTGATTTCAGCGAATATTTGGATGGCCAGAACCCTTTCTCCCGGAATTCAGGAGTTAGGATTTTAGGATTTATGCCTAGCTTTGACTAAGAAGAACAAGACTAAGCTAACCTAAGTTCAAATAAATGATTCTCTGCCCACATTTTGGCCAAAAATCCCCAATCGTTCGTATAATGTATATTAAGCGTAATTTCATATATACTATAGAATATAAGAAAGTTCGCAACAATCAATTTTCAGCCCTCTTTAAGCCTTCCAAAGGCCTTCAAGCCAAATAAAAGCCTCTCATTGAAGTTTTTTGCCTCTCGTGACCTCTTGATCGTTCCAAACAGCCGTTTAAAACGGCCGTTTTTGCCACAAAACTCTCAAACCACCCTACTATTTAATCTTTTTTGCTTTGGTTAACTAAGGTGGCCTAAGTTAATTTTTTAGGTTTTTCTGGCTACTCATCCCGATCTTGTCCATAAATTTCTGCTATTCCTTTGTACCATAGATAAGCCGATTTGAACTGATCATCGCTTAGGCCAGCAGATTTTAAACTAAGGGATAGTCCCTCGTTCTTGTCCAGATATAAAGATGCAGGTTCTAATGCATTTTTTTGATTATTTTGTTGAAGGAGTAGATTTGCATTTTCAACATCATACCAGCCAGACAACTCGTCAATATAGCTCGGTTTCGGGCCATAAACCCCTACAAAGTTTTCATATGCTCTATTTATAGACTCTACGTCATCTAGAAAAACGGAAGATAATTCGACCTCTATTTTTGACGGGAACTTTATGAACGAGTCTTCAGTTTCATCCGATTTATTTAAGAGATTCATCGATTGGAGCATGTCCTGCTCTCTGTTGTACACTATGCTCGATTTTTTATCTTTCGCGAAATAATCTCCTCTTTCGGCAACCTTTTTATTTGGAGTAAATACAATTGAGGCTTCCCTTAGACTTAGAGGAGGGTTTTTTAATACTTCATAGAACATCCTTTGATCTTTGCTATTTACCCTCAAAGGTTCTTGTACATTTGGCATTTCCTCTCTGTCCCTAGTAAAGCTTACCTTGCTATCCATTATATTACATCAAATAAAATCTAGTTTTTTAACAATTTTTGTTCTAAAAAACAGCTGTTTAAACAACATCTTACATCAATTATCCTCCAAAACCCCATAAATCTTTTAAACCCGTTCATCCGAGTTTAAGTTCTTATGGAATTTAGAGATGAAGTTAAAGGCGGTAGCTTAGTAGTTAAGGAATTTTCTCCGGCTCCTGAAGCATTGGGTTCTTTGGCAATCGATCAAAAAACAGGCGAAACAATTGCTTCAGCTAACTTAGTCCCAAAATTCAAAGACATTTATGCAAACAAAACCTCAGAAAATCTGGCTTATGATATTTATGTAAGAAACGGCCGCGACCAAGGCCTTGTAACAAAACTCAAAGACTTCGAAGACAGAAACATAGCTTCAGAATTCATGCACCAAAACTTTTACAGTCAAGTAGACAAATATGCCGAATCAAAAGAAATGAATGTAGATTGGAAAACCTACCAGCATAACAGAATTTCAGAACTTCCTTTAATCAAAATCGAAACACCTTCTTCAAACAACCAACAAACAGAAAACGCCCGTTCAAACACTCAAAAACAAGAAAATGTCTCCAAAAAAGCAACAGGGCCTGTTTATGATTCTCTTAATAGTCACTAAATCATAGAAACATTTTTAAACACTCTTTAAAGAGAGTTTATATGGAAGAGCCAACAAGAAAAAAATTTAGCGTACTCGAAGACGAAAAAAGTAAAACTCCGATTTATTTAGATGTTTATGTTGGTTATAGAAAATCTCCTCAAAACCAAGAGTATTTTTTCACCATCTCTCAAATAGGCGAAGACTTGAATCGAGACACTAGCCCGAACAGGGAATCAGGTTACGCAAGCAAATCTGAAAGGAACAATTATATTTTCGCAATTCGTAATGGAGCAAAGAATGAACCTCTTTACAGGGAGGTCATAAGGCATGAAGATTTAAGCCAAACCAAGCCAGATTTCTATCAAGCATTGGACAAGGCAACGAAATCGTTCGAAGAAAAAACAGGCAAATCTTTAGGGGTTGGTAGAGAAAATATAGAATCTAAGATAAAAAAACTTCGCTCGAAAGACCATGTCTGATCACTTAACCCTGAAAACAGCCTGAACTGAAGCAGAAACTTCTCTTTCTGAAGGGTTTATGTTTGTAGCTATTTTTTCTCCTG
>JBDGRI010000026.1:0-43633 GCA_042218235.1 Candidatus Pacearchaeota archaeon | reverse complement strand
ATAATAAGAAAAAAGTTAGAAAGCCTATCCAATTTATTGGAAAAACTTGAAGAAATAATCTCCAAAAGAGAAAATTCAAACGAAAAAAACATAAAAGAGTACCTTTTATTTGCTGCCGTGAAAAAAGCAGAAGAATGTGTTGAACTAGCCATAACAATAAACCAATCCTTGCTGGAATCAAAAAACAAGATTGCAGACAGTTACTACGAAAGCTTCACAGAGCTCAAAAATTTCGAAAAATTTGAAGAAAATGAATTGAAACAACTTGCATCAACAACAGGATTCAGAAACCGGCTCGCTCACGAATACCTCCCATTGATGGAGAAATAACAACAAAATCGATGAAAAAAATTCCCGAAACATATCCCGGCTACATAAAAAAAGTTAACGAAATGCTTGAAAGCCTGTAAAATCAAAACGATTTCTAAAAATGAAAAGAATTATCCAAAAATTCGACCAAGACAAGCAAGCAAAAATAATTCTAACGCTAATAGCGGCTCTAGGAATATTTCTATTTTCTTCTATACCTGGAAGCAAAGGCCCTTCAACAGGCTTTTCTTTCATACCAATAGCATATCATCTATTAGCGTTCACCATTTTTGGATTCTTTCTCTTCTCATCGATAAAGGAAAATCCGACAAAAAGGCATTTTTTAATAGCACTCATAGTCGCAATAATGTACGGAATTCTAGACGAAATGCACCAAATCTTCGTACCCCTGAGAAACCCGAGCTTGCTAGATGTAGGAATCGACTTTGCAGGAGCTTTAATCGGAACAACTACCTATTACAAAATCAAATACTAAAAAGCACTTCCAAAAAGAACCTAAATCACAACGGAAATAACCCAAATTCAACTCAAAACTGCCCCTTCTTTACTAGCTTCTCTAACCAGACCTTGCTGCTGCTTCTTTTTTTCAAACTCGCCAGGAGTATAACATAAAACCTCGAGCTCAACATCTCCATTCCAAAGCCTTTGAACTTCTATAATCCTCTCTCTGAAACTTAATCCTGAAAAATCTTCTGAAACAACTATTAAGTCAACGTCAGAATCTGAAAAAAAATCATCTCTTGCTCTACTCCCAAACAATAAAGCCTTCTCTACACCAAACTTATTATTAACCTTTTTCAAAAAATCCTTCAGTTGATTTTTTATCGTTTCATTTTTTGTTTCAACCATTCAAAAACCTCCTTAGCTTTGTCCAAAAGATCTGTAGCTAGCCCCTCACTATAATTCTCATAAGGCAAAGACTCCGTAACGTCCGGATAGCGAGAGATAGTATATTCGGGAGCCAAATTCCTCAAACAATCTAAAACCTTTTGAGGAACTTCTGCATCCTTGCCCAAGTCAACCAATGAATGTGTAGTAAGAACTCTCTTGCTATCTCTTAACATCAAATAAGACTTAAGACCTTTTTCACAAGCCTGATGACACAAAAAAGCCACTAAATAATACTTACCGATCTCTAGATTTCTCTCAGCACTATCCAAATCCTCTAAAGATTGCCTCCACCAATTTCTAACCTCTTCTCTCATAAAATCAGTAAATAACCAAATTTTAAAAAGCTGTCGAACTAAACAATACTCCCAAATTCAGTATCCTGACCCATCGGAAGCATATGAACATGCAAATGATGAATAACTTGCCCTGCAGCAGGATAGTTGTTAGTTATTGTCTTTATTCCCTCTGAACCCAAATCCAATAATTTCTTACCTTGTTCTTGAATAACCTGAATCATTTCGTTCCCTAAATTAGATGGCATCTCAAAAGTAGTTTGATAATGTTCTTTAGGAATAACCAAACAATGGCCTTCGGTTTTTGGATTTATATTTTTGATGACAATAAAATTTTCGCTCTCGTAAAGCCTTTCGCTCGAAGCCTCCCCATTCACAATTTTACAAAAAACGCATTCATCTCCCATATTAAAAAACCCCAAAGGAATTATTTAAATTATTCGCTTGAATATACTCCTTGATAACTCTCAGTCTCAGAAACTTTCTCAAAAGTCAATTGACAAACTCTCGCATTCTGTTTCAAATTCAAGCCATTCTCGCCAACAACCAAAATAAACTCCATGTTTCCCTTAAACCCTGAATCAATCAAGCCATGCTGAGTATAGCAACCCATTCTCAAAAGAGAGGTCCGCGTAAAAAACACTCCAACCATGTCATTAGGCAAATTGATTTTCTCATTCGCGATTATTTTGTATACTCCCTTATCAAGTTTCCACCAACCATATTTATCATCTTCATTTTCCTTAACCGGTTGAATCTCTTCACTTTCAGGAAGGCTCCTTTCAGAATTAGAAAAATCCAAACTTCCTTCTTCTTTAAACTCATAAACTCCGCTTACAGTAAGATCTATACCGTTAGGCTGTAACTGCGTATCTAAATGGCAATGATTTTCTACCAAGGAATTTTCTTCAATCTCTTTCCTTATTGCCTCTTTCACTAGCATAGAAATAAAAGTCACAAAGAGTTTAAAAATCATTCGACTTCGACCACTCTAAACTCTCGCCAGCCTTCAGTTTCTTGTCCAAAATTTCCAGCTCTTCATAAATTACTTCAATTAAATCGTAATTCTTGGCTTCTTCTAAATAAAATCATTTATAATCTGTCAAAGCATTATCCAAGACAACTTCTTCAGATTTAGGCCTTGCGTAAAGACTTATTATCAAAGTTGGAATCTTATCTTCTCTAAAATAAACCAAACTCGTAACATATCCAATATCATAAATTTCTAAACCAACTTCTTCTTTAACTTCTCTCTTCAACAAACTCTCTAAAACATTGTACCAATGATCCGAAGTGTCTTTTTCTCTCAAAGCATAATCCAAAGCTTCCAACTTTTCTCCTGGAACTGTCCACTTTCCAGGAAACGCCTTCTCCCAATCTGCCCTCTTGGCAATCAAATACTTTCCTTCATCATTGACCAAAATACCCGTAACAACAACATATGTGCCTTGTTTTTGTCGTAACCCATACTTGCAAATTGCCGCGAGAATATTTAAATAATTGCTCAAAATTTTTGACAGATGCAAAGTATTGAAGAAAGAATAATAGAACTTTTCCTATACGAAAAAGAACAAAAATTCAATGAAATAGCCAGACAAATCGATATAAGAACAAACAAACTATCATACCATATAAAAAACCTAACCAAAAAAGGTATTTTAGAAAAATCCGCTCAAGGAACTTACAAACTTTCCGAAACAGCAGAATATCTAATTCCATACATTTCAAAAAGAAAACACACTCTGCCTGTAATTCTCATTAATATCGGAACAAAAAAAGAAGCATACTTAATAAAAAGACAAAAAAGGCCTTTCAAAAACAAATTAGCTTTACCCGGAGGAAGGCTTCAAACAGGCGAGAGTATAGAAGAAGCATCAAAAGGAATCATGAAAGAAAAATTCAATATAAACATAAGAGAAACTAAAACCAAACAATTTCTCTAGAGCATGTTAAGAAAAACAACCAAATAAACCACTCATTCCTCCTAATCTCGGTAAAAGCAAAAACTCAAGACAAAATAAGATTAACAAATATAGAAGACAACAGAAACAAAATAATATCGAGCGACTATAAGCTAATCAAAGAAACTTCCAAAAAACCAGACATTAAAGAGCTTAAAACGGAAGCCGATAAATTACCCTTCAAAAATTACAACAAACCAAAAGATTTAAAAACCTGTATGAACCAAATGTTATTAGGTAATAAAAATGGATCTAAAAAACAAAATACTACCATACATATTCGCAGGATCGATTTTAGCGGGAGCTGGATCAATCAATAAAGCAGAAGCTCAATCAAGCAGCTCTAGTCAAAAAGTCGACCCGACAATGAAACAAGTTGAATCGGAGATAGGTCACGACCATTATAGCATGATTAACTTCAACATGCCTGGAGGATATGTGGCAAGCAAGCCCGCAACAAATTCATTGCAAACCGCTGCAGGAATATATGCAGGAACAATAGATGTAAAAGAAGAAAACGGCAAATACCTAGTTTCAGGCACATACAGCCAAGCAAAACATCCTGAAGCAATGGAAAAAGCGTTAAGAAAAGCAGACACAAATAACACGGGAGTAGTTACCTGGAAAGAAGCCAATAAATTTACCAGAAATCTACTAGAAAAAAAGACAGAATAACCTAATTATCTTTCTTAAAACTCCAAACTAAATAAGCAACTAAAACTAATAAAACAACAACCAAAATCCACCAATAATCTCTCACAATTTCCTCAAAAATTTCAGATTCTTCTCGAGTTTCGTTAAAACCTTCTCTATACTCATCTTCATCTAAAACATCCTGGCTTTGCCCTAAATCAGAATCCTCGCTATCCTGAACTTTGGAATATTTTCCAACATCTACTCTCAATTTCTCAGTTGCATTTGGACCATAAATAACAATCTCAGAAGCATTTTCATAGTAAGGAACATGAAGAACAAAATCCGTTTGATTTAACTCCAAAGTTCCTCCTGAAACAATCGTCCCGTTTTCATCAACATTGTCATATAAAACCGTATTCGGAACCTCAAATAACGTAGAATTCAAAACGTTTTCCCGATAATCCAAAACATCTGCACTATAAAGCCCTCCACCATTTGAAAAACCCTCGGAAGAAAACTCAATCTCCAAAGAATTCAACGAAAAATTACCTCTCTCCCAGCTTAAATTAAGCTCGTAATATCTAAAATCTTCTTGCTGCGCAGAAACATTGGAAGTTAAGCAAACCAATAAAAGCATCCCCGTCAATATCAAAATTGCTCTATTCATTTTTTAGTCCAGCCTCCTTCAAGATTTTGTTATACTCTTTATTTGTACAAAAGTTATATTCATGCAATAATCTTAATTTTCCTCTATATTTTTTATGCCATTGATTGCTCTCCTGCAAAAGAGGCTTCCAAAAATCGGGATCCTGGCACTCTTCGGCAAGAGTTGCTACATCTTCATAGAGATTCATTGTACCATAGGGCCTAGCATATCCCATCTTAGGCTTATTTGAACCTTCAAACTTTTCATAGTTTGGGGCAAAGCCCTTAGAAGGACCGGAGTCATCATATTCTCCGTTTATGTCTCTCCACTCCTTGGTAAAATCCCCTCCCGCAAGAAAAGGAATGGTCGCTAAATCGAAATGCCTTGTATGTGAAGATTCATGTCTAAAAAGATCCAAATTAAATTTTCCTCCATCGATTCTAACCTTACTGTTTATAGGGTTAGCATAACCTTCCACCGAACCCGGGAATATAGGGTGATCTTCAAAATAGCCCGAATGCAAAATCTCGAGCTCATTTACGCTTTGGACCACTTCTGAAGGCACATGATCGTTATAATCTCTCAGCCTGCCAAGGATTTTTTGTTTTTCTCCCTCGCTTATTTTTTCGGAAACAAATTCAACGGGATATCCAAATATTTTTTCAGTATCCTCTTTGCTAAAAGAATCGAAATAATTATACTCAACTCTAGAAGAAAGCTTAGTCTCGATATCTTCAAACTCGGAAACATAAGCTTTCCCTGAACCTTCAGGTGCAATAGCAAATCTATTGAAGTTATCTACAAAAACTTCTTCCTCAGTTCCTTGAAAGGAAAACTTAATTGGAGAAGAAGTACTATCGGATTTTCTCAAGTCGTTTAAAAATACTTTCCCTAAATGATACTTGATTTCCTTTCCATCATTATTCAGTTCTAATTTAGGATTTTCTCCTCGGAGATGAAGTTTAGGGACCAATCCCTCGTCTCTCCTGTTTTCTATTTTTAACTCAGAATTTTTTAACTCGGTAACTTCAAAATTATCTCCTTCTTCTATATTTAAATAAGGGTTTTCCCTTCCAAAATTAGCAACAATCCCTAGCGAACCGCCACTCATAACAAAGTTTTTTTCTCCAAAGGAAAAATATTCTCCCGAGTGAGCATCACCATCAAAAAAAACATTAATCCTATTTTTTCTCCAAGCTTCTTCATCAAAATCTTCCGCATACGAATATCGAGGCTTTACTTTGACACCGTTCATGGAAAAGGAGTCTCCTCCCTTAATGTAAGCTTGACCATTCTCATCAAACCTAAGATCTCCAGAAAACCTATAATATTTTTCTTTTCTATTTACTCTTAAGTTACTTCCATGAATTTTTGCTGGCTTATTCACCTCTCTCACCTCAGATCCATCAGGCAAATAAAAGCGTTCACCGTTATAATTAACTCTAGAATTAGGAGGAGCCTCAATACTAACGCCATTAATAGTATAATTTCCTCCTTTATCATTAGTCAAAAAATTCGCCTCCTTAATTCCTCCTTTCTTGTTCAACTTTATAAATCCCTCTTGAATATTCGTATAAGTTTTATTTCCAATTGTCAAAGAATGTGGAGGATCACCGGTAAAATTAAGCTTAACTCCATCATCAGAAATAGTTTCCTTAACCCCTTTAGCCACAACTTCTTTATCTCCTTCGAAATTTTCCGACAAATCTGTCTTTTTTGAAGTTTGTTCGTCTTGAGAAACGTCATTTTCAGAATCTTCACCAACTTTTTCTACTTTCTCCTCATTCTGTGCAGAAACATTAACAAAAGCAGCTTGCAAGACCAATACCGCCAAAACCACAAAAATCAAAAACCTCTTATCGATACTCATTTGCAAATAACCATTCAAAACTTTCGTTATTTAATTCATAATTTCTATCCTCAAACACGAAAATGGTTGTATTCTCATTGTAATCGAACATATCGACATATAAATCATTTTCTTCGGTTATATCGGACAGACAAGAAACACAAATTCCATTAGAATGATTTGTGGACATGAACTCATCAACAGAATTGTAAACAACATTAATACTAGAAGGAACTTCAACTTCAAAATCCTCGATTCTTGAAACAGCACCTGCCTTCTCTATTGTCAAAGGATATTCTGTCTCAACAACAACTTTACTTCTTTCTATACTAACTTCCGAAGAAATGTCTCCTTGAGTAATATTGTATTGAGGAAAATCTACGAAATTTTCAGTACAGAAAAACAACTTTTCAGAAATAAAAAATGCCATTTCTTCTTCAACCTCTTGCTTAGAAGGCATTAAATTCCGATCTCCTTTCAAATAATACGAAACTCCTGAATCAGTTGCTTCCTCTGGAGGTAAATAATAGCCTCCTCCTTCTCCAACTTCAAAAACAACTTCTTTAGAAACTTCCCTCAAACAACTATCGACATAACCTTCAATGTTGGAAGTGTCCAAATTAGAACTCGAAATTCCGCCAGAAGAATCATCCTGCAAAACAAAATACAATACTATACTTGCCACAACCAAAACTGCAATAATTATAAAAACTGTAATTTGTGCTTTCTTACCAAACATAAAAGCTAAGTAGCAAACAAAATATAAAAAACTAACCTCGAATAAGATTTAAAAAGAAAGGTTTCATTATAGAACATATAAAAGAGGCAAAAATGAAAGTATTTTTAGACACAGCAAACCTAGAAGAGATTAAGGAAGCAAAAGAACTTGGAATTCTAGACGGGGTTACAACAAATCCTTCTTTAATGAAAAAAGAAGTTGAAAGGCTAAAGAAAAAAGGCAAAAATATAAACCTAGAAAAATACATCAAAGATATTCTAAAAACTTGTAAAGGAAAACCAGTAAGCCTCGAAGTTACAACAAACACTTATGAGGAAATGGTCAAAGAGGGAGAAAAGCTTTACAAAAAATTCAACCCAATCGCAAAAAACGTCTACATAAAAATTCCTTCAAACCCTTCATTCAAAGAAAACTCAGGAAAGGAATTTGAAGGCCTAAAAGCAATAAGAGCATTATCTAAAAAAAGCATTCCGATAAACTGTACTTTAATTTTTACGCCCGAACAAGCTTTAATGGCTGCGAAAGCAGGGGCTAAATTTGTCTCACCTTTTGCCGGAAGAATAGACGACTTCCTAAGGGACAAAGAAAAAAGAAAATACGAAAAACATGATTACTTCCCCGCCTTCGGAGATACAAACAAAAAAGGCCAGCTTCTCGAAGACAATGGCATAGTTTCAGGCGTAAATTTAATTTCTGAAATAAAAGAAATCTTTGAAGAACACGACATAGAATCAGAAGTTCTAGCAGCAAGCATAAGAAACCCTCGACAAATGAGGGAATGCGCTTTAGCCGGAGCAGACATAGCAACTTGCCCTTACGAAGTCCTAAAATCTTCAATGGAACATAAAAAAACTTTCGAAGGCATGAAAAAATTCACTAAAGATGTAGTGGAAGAATACGCAAAATTCGGAACTTCAAAAACTCCCTCGAAATCTAAAACTAAAAAATCTTCCAAGAAAACTAAATGAAATCCCAAAATTCCTACAGCGTGAAAAGGACGACCGTAGGGAAAAACGACGTTTTTCCATCGTATGTGAGGAAAGACGATCTTAGGGAAACAGCGTTTCCATAGAATGACATTTCAACACGTAACTAAAAAACAAATGTCGGAAGTAGACAGGATTTCAGAAAAACAATTCGGACTTCCGGTCTTACAAATGATGGAAAACGCCGGAAGAAACATGTCGGTTCTAGTAAACACAATAGCAAAAAACGAACCTAAAAACATAACGGTAATTTACGGAAAAGGAAACAATGGGGGAGATGGCTTAGCAGCTGCAAGACATTTACAAATTCGAGGACATAAGGTTACTTTAATTCCTGCAGATCCTGAAAAAAGGCTTGGTGAAAACACAAAACAACAACTAAAAATTCTAAAAAAATCTGGCCTAAAAAACTCCAAAAAGCCTTCAAAAAAACAAGACATGATTATAGACGCTCTTTTAGGTTACAATTTAAAGGGAGAACCTCACAAGGAATACCTCGATTTGATAGATTGGGCAAACGAACAAAAACAAAATAACAAAACAAAAATAGTTTCTTTCGACATTCCTTCCGGATTAAACGCTGATACCGGAAAGCCAGCTGAATCCTGTATAAAGGCAGATTACACTTTAACACTCGGACTTCCAAAAAAATCATTCCAAAATAGAGAATCAAAAAGATATGTCGGAAAGCTTTACGTAGCAAATCTCGGAATACCGAAAGAAGTTTTTAAAAAAGCAAACATAAAGGTAAGAAAGGACTTATTCAGTTCAGGAGACATTGTTAAGACAAACTAAAAGATGGCCAGTATAAAACCCATAACAAGAAAAGGCAAAGCACTAATTCTGGCTTATGACCAAGGCATGGAACACGGTCCGGAAGAAGATTTCAATGAAAAAAACGTTTCTCCTTCTTACATTATAGACATAGCCAAAAAAGCAAGGCCTACAGCCATTGCACTCGGAAAAGGCATTGCGGAAAAATACAAGAAAGAAATCAGAAAATCAAAAATTCCTTTAATTGTAAAACTAAACGGAAAAACTTCTCTTTACAACGGCGAACCAATCTCTAGACCTACAGGAACTGTAGAAGAAGCATTAAAACTCAACGCTAAGGCAGTAGGATACACTATCTACATCGGAAGCCAACACGAATCCGAAATGTTTAGAGACTTCTCAAGAATTCAGAAAAAAGCACACGAAAACAATTTACCTGTAGTTTTATGGGTTTACCCTCGGGGAAAAGCAGTAAAAAATGAAAAATCAAGAAAAAATCTTTCTTACGCTTCCCGGGTCGGTTTGGAGCTTGGAGCGGACATAGTAAAAGTAAAATACAACGGAAAACCAAAAGACCTCGAATGGGTTTCAAAAGCAGCCGGAAAAACTAAAGTCGTCATCGCCGGCGGAACAAAATCCAAAGAAAAAGAATTCTTAAACCAAGTAGAAGCAATAACAAAATCGGGAGCAATAGGAATGGCAATAGGAAGAAACATCTGGCAAAACAAAGACCCTGTAAAAATAACAGAAAAAATCAAGAAAAGAATTTGGAAAGAATAACATTCATTAAATTCTGATTTTTAATTAGAATTAATCGTGCTTACTCTTTTCTGCTCGTAATTCAGGTATATTATAGAGACAATTAATCCTACTATTATTGTCGCAATAAATGCTAATGAAGCCATCCATGGAAATGTGGTAGAAGACTTTTTGACCCCTTCTTTGCTATTAGTCGGGGAAAGATCCTCGTTTACATATGATTTATTGGGAAAATCTGTATTCACACTACATTTTTTCGTCTCGTTTGGTACATATCCTTCAGAACATAGGACCGAATTATCTTTTACGCAATTTCTCTTTTTTGATCCATTGGTACAATCTAAATCGGACCAATTAGATGGATAACAATTCCAGTCCGACCTAGTACATCTATCTAAGGAAGAACCGGAGCTAAATCCTCCAGAACCGCCCGAACCACCTGATGAACCTCCCCCTGAACCACCGGATCCTCCAGAAGAACCACCGGAGGAACCTCTAGAAACCTTTCCCGGAGAAGGTTTTTTGGCGGATTTTATGTGTTGCCCCAAAATAGAAGACTGATTAAGAGGTCCGACGTAAGAATCGATGGAAGCCTTCTCATAAGAACATGAATACTTTTTATTGGATTTGGAGCAATTAAAAATAATTTCATGTTTTTCAGAGCATGAATCGCTTAGATCTTTAGGTCCTTCAGGCTTCTTGTTAATGCATAGTTCATCGGAATCATTTAGTTCATCAGAAAATACATAATAGCTTGTAAGATTTTGTGCAATGTCCAAGGATTCATGAAAATAAGGATCAGGTCTCTTCAAAATCGAAACTCTCGATCGGTTGACGATCTGATTATTAGAAACACCACTTAATTTATCTTTTAGCAAATCCACAGAAATTTTCCTCAAATTAAGTTCACTTTCTGAAAAGTTATGTTTAAATGTTAACGTGATGTTGGACTGATTTCCATTTACTGATTTATTGTACTGGACTGTTATATTGGAATTTCCTAATTTAGTGTAATTCTTATTAGAACTATAGGCATTTCCGTTAATCTTGAGATTATTGTAAATTAATCTATTTATGTTTCCGTTCTGGTTAACTCCCCCTACAACACCCAGGTTTTTATAATCGCAATCGCCTCGAAATTCAGAGGTGCATTTATTACCCTTAACGCTATAATTTGCATAATCATTAATTTCGCAGCTACCGGGAACAATGGAAAAATGGGAACTTTTAAAGTTTGAAGCTACACATTTTTTTCTTGAAGGCCCGCCGCCCTGTGTATTAGTTAGTTTTAAATCGTGGCTATTATTCCTAACAGGGCTATTGAAAAGCCCGCTCTTAACAGCAGATTTAAAGTAAATTTGGGGATTCTTGGCAGAAAGTCTCGATACAAAACTAGGCTTTAACTTAAAGCTAGCCATGGCTACAGTGTTTATGCCCTTACTATTTACCCTTACCTTTGAAGAACTTATGGTACGCAGATGTTTGTCTTTGGATGAAAGATTTTCAAATAAAGACATGGAAATAGAGGGATTGTTGCCCAATTTATTGGTGTAGTTAGATACTAAGTTAACGACCTGTGGAAGTTTTGATGAATCCACACTAGTAATCTTATTTTGTGACAGATCGCTCCAATAAAATTGAGATATTCCAATGCATGATTTAGCAGTAGAAATTCCTTTAGAATTACTCTTCAAAATCCACTTGCTGCCTGGTTTTCTACATTGAGTTTTTGAAATAGTCCCTTTATCTTTATAACCGTCACCATTACAATCTTTAACCCAAACTGTGTTAGGATTTATTGAGGAATTGCTATCATCACAATCTTGAGATTTTTTTGCAAAATTTGGAGGCCTCTTACATGACTTAGTAGAAAGCGAAGAATTTCCAAAACCATCTCCATCTTGATCCATATAGTACTTGGTCTTTTTAGGGCATTTAGGCCCGCAATTTTCATCAAGTTTTCCATCGCAGTCATTATCCAAATCATCTCCGCAAATCTCCTTATGTCCGGGGTTTACATTTTTACTTTTGTCATTGCAATCTAAAGAAGAATGGGTTTTATTGGTTGACCAATTAGATTTAGGTAACGGGGAGGAGTATTTTTTGATAGTCCTATTATGATAGCCATCTCCATCCGAATCCTTATACCAAGTCCCATTTACTTTGTAAAAAAATCCTGATATGGGTCCTTTCCCATAGTGACCTAGAGTGACGTTATATGGGATGGCAATGTAAGGAACTAAATTGTTGTTATGACTATGATTTATATTTTTAATTTTATGTTGGCCTTGATAAGAATTATTGCCTTTGGTAACGTTAACAAAAATAAATCCTTTGGTTTGAAAGTCGTTAATATCACTATTGGAGGTATGAGAAACCGAATCATCCAAATGTAACTTCTCGGGTTTATTGGACCCGCCTCTGTGAGTTGCCCTAAAGTGATAATGTTTCTTATTGTTTTTTAAGTTAACCGAATGTTCGCCAGTAAATCCTGCAGAAAAAGAGTCAAAAGAATTTCCTTCCTCTCCAAAATCTTAGTGAGAAGAGACGCTTACTATAGAAAAGACCAAAAAAGCTAAAATCAAAACTAAAACCGCCTGCCTTTTACACTTTACCATGTTATTACTACACAAATAAATTAAAACCAATTTATAAATTTGTCTAAAATCTCCACAACATTTATTAAATTCTAAATCATAATTACTGAAGAAAAAAAGAGTGTGGCAAAAATGAATTCAAATCAAAAACCAAAAATCGCAGTAAATGGCTTCGGAAGAATCGGGAGAATAGTATTCAAATTACTTGTATCAAAAGGATATAATGTAGTGGCCATCAACGATTTAGCTGACAAAGAAAACCTTGCTTACTTATTAAAGCACGATTCTGTTTACGGGAATTACGAAAAACAAGTTTCAACAGAAAAAGAAAACTTAATTGTCGGAAACAAAAAGTTCAAAGTATTCAATGAAAAAGACCCTTCAAAACTACCTTGGAAAAAACTTGGCATTGACATCGTAATAGAATCCAGCGGAGCTTTCCGAAGTTACAAAAAATCCTCCAAACACCTAAAAGCCGGGGCTAAAAAAGTAATAATTACAGCACCTGCAAAAGACCCCGACAAAACAATCGTGCCGGGCGTAAACCACAACGAACTAACAAAAAATGATAAAATTGTTTCGGTAGCTTCTTGTACAACAAACGCTTTATCTCCTGTAGCAAAAATTCTCGAAGAAAATTTCGGGATAGAAAACGCATTCATGAACACAGTCCACGGATATACCGCAAGCCAAAATCTTGTTGACGGGCCTAAAGAAAACAAAGTCCGAAGAGGCAGGGCGGCAGCCTTAAACATAGTCCCTACAACCTCCGGAGCAACAAACGCAACTTCAAAAGCAGTCCCTGAACTCGAAGGCAAAATGAACGGCTTAGCATTAAGGGTCCCAACACCAACTGGAAGCATCGTCGACTTAACAGCACAAATGAAAACCCATACAACTACCGAAAAAATCAACAAAACTCTCAAAAAAGCATCTCAAAAAGAACTTAAAGGAATCCTCGAATTTTCAGAAGAACCTCTAGTCTCAACAGACATTGTCGGAAATCCACATTCTTCAATTGTAGACGGTCTTTCAACACAAGTTCAAGGAAACCTGGTAAAAATTTTAGCTTGGTATGATAACGAATACGGCTATTGCAACAGGATTACAGACGTGCTAAATTCGATTTCAAAAGGTGGTGGAAAGGCCAGGAAAAGCCGATCTTAGGAAAAACGGCGTTTTTCATAGGTTCTAAAACAAATTTCCAAATGAAAATCCAAAAAATCAAAACTTCCGAAATAGACAAATCGGCAAAAATTTTCATGCAGGCTTTCAACCAAGAACCTTTAAAAGAAGGATGGACAATAAAAAAGGCAAAAGAACATATCCAGCAC
This sequence comes from Candidatus Pacearchaeota archaeon, assembly GCA_042218235.1. GTDB lineage: Archaea > Nanobdellota > Nanobdellia > Pacearchaeales > GW2011-AR1 > JBDGRI01. The sequence goes on along the minus strand of JBDGRI010000026.1, from coordinate 29,838 downwards.
GAAAAAAAGGTCGGAGAAGTTTTCGTTTTAATAGAAAATGAGATGGAGGGAGTTGCTACAATAAGAAAGAATGTCGGACCGAAGGGAAATATAGCAGAGCTAAAAGACTTAGCAATTTCCAAACATAATAAATCAAAAGGCCTAGGTTCAAAATTTCTACAAGAATTAGAAACCAAATTATCATCTAAAGGATTTATACAAATTTTCTTAGAAACATACTCCAAATCAAAAGCAATAAATTTCTATAGAAAAAACAAATACCAAGTATCCGCACAAACCAAAATCCTTACAAAAAAATTAAGATGACCCTTCTTCAAACCCCTAAAATGCCTGAAATGAAAAACAAAACAGTTCTCCTAAGATGCGACTTAAATTCCGGGTTGGTAAACAACAAACTAAAATCCTCTGAAAGAATAAAGGCTTCAGCAGAAACAATAAAAGACCTAAAGAGACAAAAGGCAAAAATTGTAATTCTGGCCCATCAAGGCAGGCCGGGAAAAGATGATTTTATTTCTCTGGAACAACATGCAAAAAGATTAAGCCGATACACGAAAGTAGAATTTGTCAAAGACACGACAGGCAAAAAAGCAAAAGAAGCAATAAAAAATCTAAAGCCAGGAAAAGCAATTTTATTAGAAAATATTCGAAAAGAAAGCGACGAGTTTAACCCAAACAAAAAGTCAAATTCAATAGTAAAAAACCTGGTCCCTCTAGCAGATGCTTACATGAACGACGCTTTTTCTATCTGTCATAGAGAACAAACTTCAATAACACGTCTCCCAAGGGAACTTCCAAGCTACATCGGAAAAACGATGCAAAAAGAACTCAAAGCATTAGAAAAAACCAACCTAAAAAACGCAACTTACATTCTTGGAGGAGCCAAACCGGAAGACAACATAAATCTTCTAAAAGAGAACAAAGTTCTAACCGGAGGTCTTTTCGGACCATTATGCTTAATTGCAAAAGGATACAATTTGGGAAAAGAGGAAGAAGTTCTAAAAGACAAACAAAAACTAGTCCCGCAACTTAAGAAAAAACTAAACAAAAACGTAATTATGCAAAAAGACTTCGGAATTCGAACTAAAGAATCGGGCAAAGAAAAAAGAAAAGAAATTTCTTTAGAAGACTTGCCTTCACAAAAAAGACTTCTTGACATAGGAGAAAAAACAATCCAAGAACACGAAAAACACATCAAAAAAGCAAAATCAATTTACATAAAAGGACCGATGGGATACTACAAGGACACCAAATTCAACAAAGGAACTTCAAGAATCCTAAAAGCAATAGCCAGATCAAAAGCCTACTCGATAATCGGAGGCGGTGACCTCACAGAAGCACTCAAAAAAACAAAAATAAATAAAAACAACTTCGACCACGTGAGTCTAGCAGGAGGAGCTTTACTAAACTACATAGCAGGAGAAAAACTTCCTGGTTTAGAGGCTTTAAAAAATAAAAAAGAGGAATAAAAATGAAAAGATCAAGTAAAAGTACAAAGAAAAGTTTTACTTCGGGGAAGAGGGGCGGAAAGAAAAAGGACGATCGTAGGGAAAAAGGCGTTTTTCCATCGAAATACGATCTTATAACAATAGGAAGCGGTTTAGTAGATAACTTAATCTATACCGGAACTGAAGAAAAAAACGGAAAAATATCTTTTCCTTCGGGAAGCAAAATCAGAATAAACAATATCGAATTCAATACTGGGGGCGGCGGAACAAATACAGCCGTATGTGCTTCTTTACTCGGTCTAAAAGCAGGCTTCATGGGAAAAATCGGTCAAGGAAATAACGCAGACATAATAAAACGTGAACTAAAGAAAAACAAAGTTGATTTTATCGGAGCAGAAGGGAAAACCCACACAGGATACTCAGCAATTCTCGAGACAAAGAACGAAGATAGGACAATCTTAACTTACAAGGGAGCAAGCGACACACTAAAGTTCTCTGAACTAAAGAAATCAAAGATAGACACAAAATGGATCCACTTCACTTCCATGAGAGGAGATGCCTTCGAAACCCAGTTACAGGTAGCAGAATACGCAAAAAAACAAGGAATAAAACTTTCTTACAATCCAAGTTCTTACCAAATAAAAGACAAAATCTCAAAAGTAAAAAAACTCCTCAAAAAGATCGATGTCTTAAGCCTAAACAAAGAAGAAGCAAAACTACTTACCAAAGAAACAAAAGAAAACAAAATCATAAATTCGCTTCTAAATTTAGGCCCAAAAATTGTTTGCATAACTAACGGATCTTCCGAAGGCCTTGTGTCAAACGGCATCAAAATCTACAAGTTTCAGCCCCCAAAAATAAAAGTCAAAGAATGCACCGGAGCAGGAGACACTTTCGCAGCTTCTTTCATAACAGGAATAATAAAAAACAAAACCATAGAAGAATGCATTTCAATAGCTTTAACAAACACTTCTTCACTAATTCAAAAAGAAGGAGCAAAATCAGGGTTGCTAACCTGGAACAAACTCCAAAAACAACTAAGAAAAATAAAAATAACAAAACCGGATTTAAATTAAATGAAACCCCTAAGAACAAACAACGTGAAAAGGACGACCTTAGGGAAAAAACGACCAACGAGGTTTTGCAATAATCCGTTAGGAAAGCGGATCTTACGAAAACTTCGTTTTCATAGCTTTTCAATAGAATGAAAGTAAACTTCTTCGAAACAGAAAAATGGCATGAGGATTTTCTAAAAGAAAATCTAAATCAAAGAAAGTTCAAAATAGAATTTAACAGAGGAAAACTAAACGAAAAATCCTGGAAAAAGGCCAAAGATGCAGATATTGTAGCAATTTTTGTATATTCTAAAATCAACTCAAAAGTCCTGGAAAAACTTCCTAACCTAAAAGGCATAGTAGTTATGGCCACAGGAACCGACAATGTAGATAAACAAAAATGCAAAGAAAAAGGCATAAAAGTAATGAACGTACCACGATACGGAAAAAATACTGTTGCAGAATATGCTTTCGGTTTGATTCTAAACCTTTCTAAAAAAATTCATAAAGCCCATGAAAAAACAAAAACAGGAGATTTTTCTCTTGATGGTTTACAAGGAATGGACCTAAAAAACAAAACTCTCGGAGTAATAGGTTTAGGGGACATAGGACAAAACACTGCAAAAATTGCAAAAGGCTTCGGAATGAATGTTATAGCCTACGATGTAAAACAAAAAAGAGAACTCGAAAAGAAAATTGGCTTCAAATACTCATCAATGAACAACCTCCTAAAAAATTCAGACATAATTTCTTTACACGTTCCCTACAACAAAAACACTCACCACTTAATAAACAAAGAATCGATAGAAAAAATGAAAGAAGGTGTCTTAATTGTAAACACTTCTCGCGGAGCGGTAATAAACACAACGGACTTAATTAAAGGCCTAAAATCAGAGAAAATTTCCGGAGCAGCCTTAGACGTTTTGGAAGAGGAAGAAAAAATGAAAAAACAACTCCAACTAGCATCCTACGACTTCCCTAAAGCCAAACTAAAAAACCTTCTCCAAGACCATTCCCTAATGCGAATGGACAATGTACTCCTAACACCACACAGCGCTTTCAACACAAAAGAAGCTATCGAAAGAATCCTAGAAAAAACAATTAAAAACATAGAAAATTTCTATAAAAAATGAAAATTAAATCAAATTCCCAAAATCGTTATGTGGGGAAAGACGATCTTAGCAAAATGTTAAACAATGTGAAAGGAGGATCTTACGGAAACAAATTCCTTATGTGAGGAAAGACGATCGTAGGGAAACAGCGTTTCCATCAATAAGGTTTAACAGTCACCTTCATAAAAAGGACGATCTTAGGGAAAAACGATGTTTTTCCATAGGTTTCCATAGAATAAAAAATGACAATAGTAATAAATTTCAAAAACTATAAAACAGGAAAAGAGGCTTTAGACTTGGCAAAAGCAATAAAATCTCATTTACCAAACGCAATAATCTGTCCTCCGACAATAGACTTACAAACACTAAATAAAAACATACCAACCGCAAATATTTACGCTCAACACACTGACGGAAAAGACGGAAGTAAAACAACTGGCTTTACAACCCCTGAAAACCTAAAACAATCAAAAATCGATGGGACTATTGTAAATCATTCTGAACACAGACTTGAATTTAACGAAATAAAAAGGGCAGTAAGATCTTGTAAAGAAAAAGGTATAAAGACAATCGTTTGCGTTTCTTCAATAACTGAAGCTGACAAAGTAAAAAAACTCTCTCCATACGCTATTGCTTTCGAAGAACCTAATTTAATAAGCACAGGCAACTCAATAACTACAAAGTCAAAAAAACTCGAAAGGTTCGTAAAGCTGTTCGATAAAACACAAACTCTGCCTTTATGCGGAGCAGGAATTTCCAAAAAAACTGACGTCGAAAAAGCATACGAAATCGGCTGTCAAGGAGTTCTCATAGCATCGGCAATTTCAAAACCCAAAAAGGCCCCCGAAAAACTACTTAAACAACTAAAAGAGGCTGAAAACTCGGAGGATAAAAAATAAACCATGGAGCTAATCCTAACCATAGCCATAATAATAGCAATTTCTTTAAGCCTAAAATTAATAGCAAAAAACACAAACATCCCTTCTGTCGTAGTTTTAATTGCAGGCGGTTTAATAATAGGGGTACCCTCAATAAAACAGGCTCTAATCGAACCCAACACAGAAATCGTACTTCTCCTCGGAAAAATCGGGCTTTTCTGCTTAATGTTCTTAGCGGGAATGGAAACCTCTTGGAGAAAACTCTACAAGGAGAAAAAAGACGCTACAGCCATTGCAATTGCAGGAGCAATAATGCCTTTTTTACTTGGATTCATTGTTCTTTTATTAATAGGAGTTGAACCGTGGATAGCTGCAACAACCGGAGTAATAATGAGCGTTACGGCCGAAGCTACAAAAGCACGTGTACTCCTCGAATTAAAAAAGCTCAAAACAAAAGTCGGCTCAGCAATGATGGGTGCAGGAATTATAGACGACTTAATAGGACTTACAGTTTTCACAGCAATAGCTTTCATAAACAATTTCCAAATCGAAGAAAATCTTGTAACCCTCGGAATAATTGCAGCTTTCTTCGCCGGTTTAGGAATAAGAAACTTCCTTAAAAGAGAGCACTTCTTAAAAACAACCGAACACGCACTTTTCTTAATCGTCCCGTTCTTCTTTATATCCATAGGCCTCCACTTTGAATTCTCTGCTTTGGTCTTAAGCCCTTTAATAATTCTGGCTATCGTGATACTTGGTTTTGCAGGTAAGATGGCCGGGCCTTTGCTTTCAAAACACTACACAGATTTCAATTACAGACAACTTTACTTGGTCGGGTGGGCAATGAACTCTCGAGGGGCTGTCGGCTTAGGCTTAGCAGTAATAGCCCTCCAACAAGGATTAATAGGCAAAGATATTTATTCAGGGCTTGTAATAATGGCACTACTAACAACATTAACCTTCCCCTTCGTAATACGAAAAATAGTAAACAAAAACCCAAAAATAATGAACAAACAGAAAAAATAAACCAGCACTGGTTCAAATTTCCTTATGTGAGGAAAGACGATCTTAAGGAAACAGCGTTTACATAGAATGACCAAAATAATCCCAACAATACTAGCAACAAAAAAAGACGAATTTAAACAAAGGTTTAAAACACTTACTAAAATAACAAAAGAAATTCAAATAGACTTTATGGATGGAAAGTTCGTAAAAAACAAATCAGTTTCTCTTAAAGACATACCAAGCTTAAGAAAAAAAGAAAACAAGTTCGAAGCTCACTTAATGGTCCAAAAACCTCAAAAATGGCTCCCCGAAATAAAACAAAAAGGCTTCCAAAAAGTACTTTTCCACTATTCGGCATTTAAAACAAACGAAGAAGTCTTTGAAACAATAAAAAAATCAAAAAAGCTCGGACTAAAAACTTTCTTAGCAATAAATCCCGGAATAAAAATCGACAAAACAGAACAATTCTTCAAACGCCTTGACGGAATCTTGGTCATGGGCGTAAATCCCGGAAAAGAGAACCAAAAACTCTTGCCTTCAACAACAGAAAAATCTCCTCAATAAAACAAAAAAGCAAAAGAATTCCTGTCCAAGTAGACGGCGGAGTAAACGAAAACAACATTTCAAAACTCTCTCAGGCCGGAGCCAACATAATCAACAGCGGAAGTTTCATCTCCGAAGCCAAAAATCCTTTGGAGGCGTTGAAGGTTTTGCGGAAGAAAGCGAAAAGTTAGATTTTTAACTTCATTTTTCATTTGACCCATATGAATGACAGCTCCGAAGAAGTACAAAGTTTAATTGAAAATTGCAAAAACAGCGGATTTGAATACGGAAAACCTTTAGATTACCTAGAGCGGAGAATTGGTTGCTCCAGGCAAGAGATGGAAAAAGAAATTCTTGAAATGAAAGATTTGGTCTTTTCACAAAAGCAGAAAAGAGGGGAAGAGACTAGATACAAGCTATACTATGTCTACAACAAAAGAAGTTCTCTTGTTTCCATCATTAAAATGATGCTTTCTAGAGAATTCGTTAAAAACAGATGTACCGATTTCTATTGGATCTCCAAAATTACTATTCATGTGTTCCAAAAGAAACCTCGAAGAAAAATACAACCCCCCTTCATCACGAATTCCTCTAAGCCCTCCCGTAAGGTCGATTATATCATCATGAGTAGATTTAATCAAATTCTTTAACTCCCGGATTTTCGATTCGCTAACAGAGTAAGAAGGCCCATTCCAATTAGGATTATTACATGAAGGACAATTCTTTGGCAAAACTTCTTTTCTGGGAATCCATGAATGATCACACCTAGAACAAGTCAAAAGACCACTACGAACCATATAAAAAACCAAATAGAATTTAAAATCCTTGCCCCCAAAAAGGCAACTAATTTTCTTAAAACTCGATTAATTCCATAATAATATCTGGGTAAGGCCTAAAGAGGATGTGTGATTTGAGGTACACCAAGTCAAAAAGACAAATCTTTAGGATCCGGAAAAACCAGTAATTTTATTCGCCAAATTTCTCTAAGTAAAAATCTTTCTTATCAAAATTCATATGCAAATTATAGCCCCTTTCCATTAAAAAATCTACACCAATTATTGTCGAAAAATGGCCCAATTCTTCTTCCTGCTTTTTAGAAGTCGGCTTTAATACTAAGCATGGAAAAGGCTCCTCTATAATGTTATCATTATCATCAGAAAAAACAAAAGAAATATCTTTGGCTTCATAAGCTCTATATTTCATGCCTCCCAGAGCAATTGTTTCATTTGATCTATTGTCAAGAGAAATTTGCAGTCTCAAGGCTTTATCATATGTTATGACTGTTCTCGGACTTCCAGTATCAATAACAAAAGTATCCTTTATTAGCCTTTTTCTAGAACTTTTTATTAGTGCAATATTCCCATATTAAGGAGAATAATCATCACCAGTATTAATCAAAGGAATCTTCCTATTTTCTGAAGATTGTGATTTCATCCTTTGGTTTTATCTGTTTAATTAGAACTTCTTCTTGAGGGATGCCTTTTCCTTCTAACTTTGAAAGTAGTTCATGAATATTGTTTTCTGCAGCAACCACTTCTTCATTCTTAATGGCTAGAACCTTATTTCCATAGTTTTCCCTAAGTTTGTCAAAATTATCCAAAAACCAATTTAAATCATCTTTGGACTGCTTTAGAATACTAATTTCATCCATATTAAGGCATACTCAATACTATTTAAATATATTTCGTTAAGATTTTAATCTTCACTCTCATACTGCTCCAAAACTCGATTCAATAAAGAATTTCCTTTGTGTTCTTTCTTAACGTTATTCTTTAAATCTTCCCAGAAATTTTCAGGATTTTCTTTCCAGCTTAAAATCTTATTTACATGTTTTGAAAAAGTTCCAAAAACATTCTTTGTAGGTTGCTTATCATCCAACTCATAACTTACTTCTCCGGTATTTACAGTAGGCTTTAAACCAACAAAACCAATGGCAACTTTAATTTTATCTAAAGGGACATTTTCTTTTATAGCATAAGCATTCTTATAAGCCTCTAATTGCCTTCTATGTTCAGATGCTTTGTCTGTCTTTTTGTCAATCTTCCAATCAACAATAATATACTCTCCATCAGAATTCTTCAAAACCAAATCAATTTTACCCTTAAATACAATATCGCTTTCCGAACCAACAATCTCAGAACATGGAATTTCAAACTTCTCTTCAGCCCCAACAACTTCAGGATAAGAAACCTTCAATTTTTCCAAAACCTTTTCAATATTTTCTTTGTAAGGCCTTAAATGCTCGCTAACTTCGCTAAACTCTTCACCTTGAGAAATCTTCTCAGCAATTTCGTGAACATCAGTCCCAGTCTGCAAAGCAGGACTTGAAACCTTCAAATCCAAAAGATTATTTTCCAAATAATCAAAAGCATCAGTTTTCAAACTGGAATAAGACAACCTGTCCAATGCCTCAAAATGCTCTTTAACAAACTCTTTTATCCAAGAATTATCTTCCTTCAACAATTCCTTAGCTTTTTCAGTCTGACCTTGCAAAAACAAGTTATAAGCTTCCTTGCCTTTCTCAAATACATTAGAGGAACCAACATCCTCAAACTCGAAATTCTCTTTTTCAGAACCTTCAACCAAATAATCTTCTGCCTTTTCAGCCAGAACATAAAGTTTATTCATAGCCCTCGTAAAAGCAACAAAATCAATCCTCAAAGCCTCTTCTTCCAACTCTTCATTAACATTCCTTCCATTAGATGCCAAAATTCCTTCAACAACTCTGTCCTGAAAATTAGACTTATCCTGTGGCCTCTTAGGAAGATAAACAACATTATCAAACTCTTTGCCTTTAGCCTTATGAACAGTAGTAACCACCAATTTTTTCTCAACATTACTCTCACTAGCAACCATATCCGAAGAACTTACAAAATCTAAAACATTCTTCAAATTAATTTCCTCCAAAGAATCGCAAGCTTCAATAAAAGAATCTCTAACATTAACCGCAGCAACCATATACTCTCTACCATAAGAAATTGACAAAGGAATTATATGTTCCTTGAAAATCCCTTTAACATCATCCATAGACCTAACAGCCTTTCTGAGCTTCTCAAACTCCGGACTTTTAGCATAAATATCTTCCAAAGAAATTTCCTTATCAGCCGAAATCTCAAAAGCACTCTGAACATCAATCGGAAAATAAGGAGTGAACATCGAATTCTTAATATCTCTAATGTCATTGCCTAAAAGCCCTTTCAAAAACGAAATTATATTTTTCTTTGTATCCTTAGAAGCAGAAACAAAAGTAGCCGAATGTTCAACAGCCTTATTTTTCAGTTCTTCAGAAATTTCTGTAACTTGTGTATTAGTACGAGCAATTATAGCAGTCTTACCCTCAGAACTTAACCTACTACCCAACTCAACGGCTCCGGAAATTTTAGACCCTTTATCCACATCGCAAACCTTAGGCTTTTCTTCCAATTTAGATTCATGATTTTCCATTTCTTCCAATTCTTTCTTGTAAACACCCTCTTCAGTCTTTTCCAAAAAGTAATTCTTCGAATAATCCAAAATAGGCTGTGAACTTCGATAATTCTGGCCCAAAACAAATTGCTTAGAATCTTCAAACATCTTAAAGTTCAAAATCGAACCTCCCTGAAAACCAAAAATAGCCTGCTTCTTATCTCCAACAGCAACAAAATTATCACAAGTCTTCAAAACAATATCTGCTTCAATTTTGTTAACATCCTGAAGCTCGTCAACTAAAACATAACTAAAAACAGAAACTTGGTTAAAATCGAAAAACTTCAACAAAACATCCGAATAATCTAAACCATCGCCTTTCATTTCTTCGTAATGTCTGAAAATATCAACAAAAATTCCAGCAAACTTTTCCAACTCTTCTCTTGAAACTTTCTTATCCTCTTCCAAATATTTCTTAATTTCTTCAGAATCAATCTTCTCTGGAGTTATCCCGTAACTTTTCAAGTACCTAATCAAATTCTCCATCTTTGGAACAATTTGGTCCAAAAGATAACTATCCGAATAATTCAAAACCTCATTATTTTTCATAAAATCATAAACCGAATATCTCAAAAGGTTCGAAGAAACAATATCATCAGCATCTAGCTGATCCAATACATAAGAGTGGAAAGTATGAACATTTATTCTAGAAACATCAAAACTTTCGGCTTCATGCTTCAAAAGTTTCAAAATTCTATCTTCAAGTTCTCTTTTAGCCTTATTAGTAAAAGTCAAACAAAGAACCTCTTCAGGCTTGTAACCTTTCTCTAAAACCAACCAAGCATACTTCTTCTCTAACAAAGCAGTCTTTCCAGTACCAGGATTAGCAATAGCCAAGATATTCCCTTCCGCCTCTACTATCTCCCGCTGTTTTTCGTTCAACCCTTCTAAAATTTGCATATAAAACCAAACTAAATAGAATTTAAATTCCTTACCCTAAACCCTAACACGAACTTTCTCCAAACGCGGAATTATCTGTTTCAAATGCCTTAAGCTATAAAGTTCTTCAAAAATTTCAATCATTTCTTTAGCTGCTTTTTCTGTTTTTTCGTAAATTTCTTTAACTTTTTTATCGAAATTCTTTGAATTAAGTTTATTTGAGTTTTTCCATGCATCATCCCTCCATTTAACAACAATTTTAGTAAACTCGTTCACAAAAAACTCTCTAAAAAACACTCCCGCAAGACCCATTAAGTCAAACTTCCTTGTGGCCAAATACCACATAATTTCAGAAATCTCTTTTTTCAACAAATCATTAATCCTCAAAAAATCCTTTCTCTTAGTATAACCTGTCTTGTAAAGGCTTACCGGAAGGTCTCCATTAATATGAGAATTAATTCCTAAAAGCATATTCAAAAATTCTATCCTATCGGCTCGCGAAGAATACTCAAAATACTTCCTCCATGGCTTATAGTTCTTCTTACTCTTAAGATGCTTCTTCAATGGCTTAAAATAAAGCGAAGCAAAATGAATATCCAAATCACTTAAAGAATCAACATCATCAAAATAATCTTCACTAACTTGCCTATCTATAACTGTCTCAGTAACAAGAGAATAAGTTTTCAAAAACGGAACAAGCCTTTTGTCATATTTCTTAAAATACATCTCCAATGAATTCATAAGGCCTAAAACATCATAAACCTCGTTATTCTTAGCTGACAAAAATTCTTCAACCAACTCTAACCTACTCTTTTTCATTCTAACCTCTTTTTCTAAAAAAACAGAATTCGTTAAAAAACTAATGCAAAGAATTCTTTTAATTAGGATGAAGATAGACAGTAAAAAGCCGACCTTAGAAGAAACTTTTCCATCCAAATAAAGGTTTAACAATATTCCATTAGGAAAGCCGATCGTAGGAAAACTTCGTTTTCATCGTTTTCCATCCAAATAAAGGTTTTTACAAAGGCGGAGCGGCCAGGCGGTAAGAAAAAGGACGACCGTAGGGAAAAAGGTTTTTTCCATCGTTTCATAGCTTCTCAATTTCTTTCTTTGTATTTTCATACCAATCAGAAATTATTGAATTAATTCTTTCTTTGATTTCTTTCTTATCCTTAGTTCGATAAAAATAAATATAACCGCCTTTCTCCAAATTCTTCTGGCTTCTAACAACCAAGTCTTTCCCTAAAAGTTTACTCAATGCCTTCTGTACAGAACTTCGGTCAAGACCCATTTGCTCATTTATTTCATTTGCCTTCAAGGCCTTTTTCTGTTTCAAAAGATGCATAAAAAGATTATATGCGGATTTATTCAAATCAAAAGAACATCTAACCAAGTCTTCCTGAGGGATTTTTTTGCAAGCAAAAGTAACCATTTTATTCTTTACAATTCATACAAGAACTTTTAGCAGGAGTCCCAATAACACAACGCTTAAACATTTCTGCATGCTCTTCCGAACAGAAAGGCTGATTTTTCAAAACTGAAAACTCAGGAAGCTTAACGACGTCCCAAACCTCTTTGCCTTTATCAATTTTTAACTTACAAAGCCTACACTTTTTCTTAAATAGTTGCATCATTATTAGTCACCAAATTTAATTAATCGAAATAAAAAACTCAAAAAATAAATCTAAATGTTCTTATCTACCCATTCCTTGATATCATCTTCTGGCATAGCACCAGTAAACTCATCCAAAATCTCTCCGTCTTTCATAAGCTTAACAGTTGGGATACTGCTAACACCGTATGAAGAAGCAGAATTGCCTGCCTCATCGACATTAACTTTGGTCAAGTAAAGCTTATCCTCGTAGTCTTTTGCAACTTGTTCCAAAGCAGGAGATAGCTGTTTACAAGGCATACACCAGTCGGCGTAGAAATCAACAATAACAGGTTTTTCCTTAGACTGTTCTACAGCCTTTTCTTCAAAATTATCGTCATTAGCCTCAAATATGTTTGTCATTTTACCTCCTTATAATATTTAGTTATGAATATAATATTCACACCCATTTAAAAACATTCTTGATATGTGAAAAACTAAACTTACAAAATTCACACCTAGAAAACTGACACTTTAAAATACAAACAAACTTTTTTATAATCAAACTAGCTTAAGGTATTACAATGGCAGGAACAGATCAATACCACGAACCGCCACAAGAACTAGATAATGAAACGAGGGACATGGCAAGAATGTTTGCTTCTTTAGCAGAAGAAGCTGATGCAATTAACTGGTACCAGCAAAGAATGAAAGTAGCTGGTGAAGAAGCAGCAAAACTAATGGAACATGCTCAAGAAGAAGAATTCGAGCATTTCGCCATGGACTTGGAGTATTTAACTAGAAGAATGCCTAAATGGAGAGAAACCCTAAAAGGAATTCTCTTCAAAGACGGAGACATTGTGGACAATGCTAAAGAAGCAGAGTAATTAAGGTTTCTTTAATTATTATTTTTAATTTATTTTAATTAATTCTTAGCTTAGCGTATATAGGATGATGGTCTGAAGCCTTGTTTGTCATTTCGTTCTGTATAATTCCCGAATCCAAAACGTCAATATCTCTTGAAGTGAAAAGATAGTCTAATCTCACAGCAGTATCTTTATTTTTACTACATAAATCAGTAGGAACAGTATAGCCCGATTCATTCAAGGACTTGAAACTATCTTTAAACCCATGATCAATCAATTCCTGAACAGCCTTCATCTTAAACCAATTCCCAGTAATCAAATCTTCCATACCGGGATAAACCTTGGAAAAACCCTTTCTAATTTTCTCTTTATCATAACTGTCTTCTGGAGAAATTGAATTAAAATCGCCTGTTATAATATGTCTTTCTCCCGAGTCCCTTAAAACGCCTCTAAAGAAACTTGCTCTCTCTTCATCATCAGCCTGGGGCTTTGGATGAACAACATCCAAATTAAGTTTAAAATTATCTAAAGAAACTCTAGTTCTCAAAAAACTAAACCCCGGCAAAGAAAAGTCTTCTCCTTCCAAATAATAGTTAGAAAGAACAACGTTAGACCTAACAACATCTTTAGAACCGGCTTTACCATGGGCAGCAAAATTATAACCAAAGGCGTAAGCATAATCTTGTAAAGAAAGGCCTTTATCTGAATTATCGTAGACAACAGCCTCAGCTAAAACCAAAACATCGGGAGAATATTCTTTAACCACTTGCTTGGAACTCTCTAACCTCTCGCTTTCAAAGGAAGAGCAATCCCATGAAAGAAATCCATTCAAAACATTATATTCCATTACTTTCAATTCCATAGCGGAATTAGCAATATTTCCTTATTAAAAAGTTTTCTATAGTCTAATCGCTACTAGAAAAACTGCTCAAAAAATTCACAACCTCATCAAACTTTTTCTGGTTAATCCAGCAATATTGGTTTTTGCCTTTTTTCTTCATGCCCACAAGCCCAGCATTTTTCAATTGTTTTAGATGATGCGAAGCAGTAGCCATACTCAAATCACACTTCTTAGCCAACTCTCCGATTACACAACTGTACTTAGGAAGGTTATATTTCTCTGCCTCACTGCATGAAAGAGATTTCTTCGAAAGCAAGGAAATCATTCTCAAACGATTTTCTTCAGAAAGAACCGAAAATACCTCCTTAGCTTTTGACTTGCTCATTGCCATACAATAATCAATAATAGTTAGTTTATAAAAATTGTTAAAAAATAAAAAAATAAAATGCTAAAATAATCGGTTTAGCTTCTCTTCTTGTCAATGCTGTAAGAGCCCGCACCTAAGAAAACTAGTGCAAGAGCTCCTCCGAGTAAACCGAAGTCTTTCCAAATTGCTGGTCCAGCACTAAGAATTCCTGCCGAAATACCAGTAAGAACTGTTACAGCAAAGAACACTGTCAAAAAGATTGCATTCTGCCTTGTGAAGAGACCGAAAATCAATAGTGCAGCAGAAATCAGCAAAATTATTCCTAAAGCAGTAACAACTCCGGGACTAGAAGCAAAATTCAATCCTAGCTTGCCCATCATTCCTACAACTTTCTCTGTGTTCCCAAACTTAGTCACCAGAGAAAAAATCAAAGTAAGAGCTAGGCCGATCCTTAGGAACAAAGGACCAAGTTCTTTATCTTGTTTCGTATCGCTCATTTTTTATTATCCTCCTTTCAACTCTCTTGGTTTCCCTAAGAGAAACGGGCCATATTCGATCAATTTAATATGGTTAACATTTCGACACTTATAAAAGTTTCGAAATTAAATTTTTAAATCTAAATGCCCTGTATAATTTCATGAAAGACGAGAAAAAAGATTATGATGTAGCTATAATTGGATCTGGAATTACTGGTTCTGCAATATCATACGTGCTTTCAAACTTTTCCAACGTTGAAGATATAGCAGTAATAGAAAAATACTCCAAAGTGGCCAGCGTCCAATCCTCAAAAGACAACAACAGCCAGACACTTCATTTCGGAGATATAGAAACAAACTACTCACTTGAAAAAGCAAAGAAAGTAAAAGAAGGGGCCGAGCTTGTAATGAATTACCTTGAAAATAATCCCAAGGAAAACCTCCATTCAAAATACGGGAAAATGGCCTTGGCTATTGGAGATAAAGAAATAAAGTCGCTTCAAGAAAGACACAAAAATTTCAAGAAAATATTTCCGAACTTGAAAAAACTGGAAACAAAAGAGATAAAGAAAAAAGAACCTAAAGTGGTAGAAGGGAGAGAAAACGAAAATCTCCTAGCTTACTATACCGACAACGGATATACCGTGGATTATCAAAGACTCGCAAAATCTTTTATCGACAAATCTAAGTCTGACTTATTCCTGAACTCAAAGGTCAAAGAAGTCGAAAAAACAGAAAAAGGATACAAAATAAAAACCTATAAAGAGGAAATTAATGCTAAAGTTTTGGTTGTAGCAGCCTCCGCAAATTCTCTAGGGATAGCACATAGCTTAGGTTACGGAAAGGACTTGATTTTATTGCCCGTAATGGGTGACTTCTACAAATCTAAAAGAAAGTTGTTAAACGGAAAAGTATATATGATGCAAGACCCAAAACTCCCTTTCGCAGCTATTCACGGAGACCCTGACGTATCTAAAGGGAGTGAGACTAGATTCGGACCAATAGCACAGGTTTGGCCTGTCTTGGAAAGAAACAACAAAAAAAGCTTTGGAGATTTTCTAAAACTCTTCCAATTCAGGATAGATGCAATACATGCAATGTTCAAACAAATAACGGACCCCACATATTTTAAATTTGTTTTTTGGAATATGCTTTACTCAATGCCATTTTTTGGAAAAAGACTTTTCTTAAGGGAAGTTAGAAAGATAATTCCAAGTCTAAAACCAAAAGACATAGAATACGGAAAGAACATAGGAGGAATAAGGCCACAAGTATTAAACGTTAAGACGAAAAAAATAGAAATGGGGGAAGCAAAAATAATAGGAGAAAATTCAATATTTAACATAACTCCTTCTCCAGGAGCATCTGTATGCCTTGACAATGCATACAAGGACGCAAACAAAATAATAGATTTCTTAAACAAAGAGGAAGAAAAATACAACTTTCATGAACACAAATTCAAAAAAGACCTTAGAAAAAGAAAATACTAATTTTCTTTTTTAACAATAATTCTAGAAGCATCCCCAAAACCATTCACCACAGCAGACTTTTTGCTCCTCAAACTCCTGACTTTTTCTTTCTCTCGCGGCTCATTCTCAAAAGGCACCAAAATCCCATAACCTCCGGAATTCAAGCCGGCTTTAACATCGCTTTCCCTGTCTCCAACAACGTAAATATCTGTTTTTGACTTCTTCAAGCCACAATTTTCCAAAGCCCTGTCAATCATCCCAGTATTAGGCTTAATACAAGAACAATTACAAACTAATTCGCTTTTCAAATTTTTATCGGGATGTTTTTTCTTATAGTTCTTATCGGCATGAGGACAAAGAATATAACCATCAATCTTAGCTCCTTTCTTACGAAGTCTTTCTAAAATCTCCTCGCAAACTTCTCTAGCCCTTTGATAATCCAACAACTTATAATCTTTAATGGCCACTCCTTTCTGGTTCGTAATCATGTAAATTTTAACGTTAGGAATTTCTTTTTTCAACCTTCTAATTCCAGAAACAACGCCTCTCAAAAATTCAATCTTATTTTTCCAATCATTACTCCTACCTAAGTAATACTTATCGTCATAAATAAGAGTTCCATCACGGTCAATGCAAACAAGAACATCTTTAGGTTTTTTACTCGGCATTTTCAATTTTTAGACTTCTTAGGCTTAAATGCATTTTCTAAAGAATCTTTGTCAAATTCTTCAGGGACCTTGCCTGTATTAGCGTAAACATAAAGTGCTGTAGAGTAAATTGTCGAAGCTATTCCGAAAGTCAATCCTACAGCAATGGCATAAAGCAAAATCAAACCTAAAACAATCCAGACATAAGTCATACCTAAATTAGCAACTAAAGCAAGCAATACACCTCCTAAAATCAAACCGGGAATGAACATAATTATTCCTATAGCCCCGAAGGAAACATACTGAACTGCAACATCTCCCCATTTGTCTTTTATCACTTTCACAGAACCTTTTAATGCTTTGAAAGGGCCTTTGTCTCTGTAAACAATCTCTTGTAGAACAAAAGTCTTCGAGACAGTCCATGCCAAACCAGCCAAACCACCGATTAAACTTCCTAAAATTCCTAACTTCTCTAACTTCTCTTGCAAATATCTAAGAACCATGCCAACAACAGAATCAAAAGCACTCCAATAAAACAAATTTCCAAATCTCTGATTAGCAAAGTTCAACCCCTCAGAAAAAGTAGTCTCTTCTCCTGAAAATCTATTGGCTGTTGTATAAACCACTCCCGTGGAAAAATAATTGGATATAAAGGTCATTCCAGTAGAAAAAATCAAAAGAATAAGTATGTAAACTAAAACAGAAAGAAATTGGCTAATTTCTTTCAAAGGAGCATACCCAAAAAGAACATAGCTGATAACCAAAGCACCAATGACAATCAAAAACACAAAAGAAGCAAAAAACGAAGCTATAGGATAATAATAAAGATGATTGTCTTTCTTTATAATTTGCAAAGTCTTCTTCCAGATTTTCCAACTTCTACCAAAACTTCCGAACATATTAAACTAGATCTTTAGCAGCTTTAACTATTGCTATAGAATCAATTCCGTATTTTTCTAAAAGTTTTTCTCCCGGTCCCGAATGCGGAATTCCTGTAACATGTAAATGCTTAAAACTAGCATTGGAATCCGAAAGCTCAGAAAACAACAATTCCCCAATTCCGCCGGCTCTGTAATGGTCTTCCACAACAACTAATCTATTCCCATGGTTTTCAACAAACTCTCTAAACTCCCTTCCATTAAATGGCCTTATAGAGTAAATGTCTACTACAGCTGCATTTATGCCTTTTTCATTTAATTTTTCTTTGGCTTTTAGGGCCTCATGCAAAGTAATTCCTGCACCAGCCAAGACAACCTTGTCCTTAGAGGATTTTTCCAAAACTTTAAATTGTCCTGGAGGAAACTTCTCGGAGTTTTTGTAAATAACTGGCGTGTCAGGCCTCGTAGTTCTCAGATAACTTATTCCTTCTCTGTCCATAGCTTCAACAGTCAATTTTTCAGCCGCAACTGCATCAGCAGGATAAAATACTGAGGACTCCGACAAGGAACGATACATAGCAATGTCCTCTAAACCCATTTGTGAAGCCCCGTCCTCACCTATAGAAACACCAGCATGAGAACCGGAACAAACCATATTAGCTGAAGAATGAGCGGCCATTCTCAATTGATCGTGCGCTCGTGAATGGAATGCAGCAAAGGTAGAAGCAAAAGGAACAAAGCCTTTTTTAGATAAGCCTAGTGCCATACCCATCATATTTTGTTCTGCTATAAAAGCCTCGATATACCTATGCCAAACAACATCTCTAAACATATAAGACCTTGTAGAATCTGATAATTCTGCATCTACAGTAACGCTGTAAGGATTAGCCTTGGCAATTTTCTTCAAAATATTACCATACCCATCTCTAGTAGCTAACATCTCTCCCTTTTCATACTTATTAAATTCGACGTCTCTAACTTTCTTTTTATGGGAATCAGTACTTTCAGGTTTTTTTATTTCAATAGAGGGCATTTTAACAGAGGGGATTTCTTCTAGTGCTTTTTGCTTCTCCCAATCTCCCAAAGCATCTCCATGCCTGTCATCTTCATCTTCAAGAAAACTAACTCCTTTACCTTTGTAAGTTTTTGCGATTATAGCATAAGGTTTATTGGATTTCTCGGCATTTTTTAGGGCATTCAAAATAGATTTGACATCATGGCCATCAATTACTTCTGTTTTCCATCCAAAAGATGAAGCAATTTTCTTGTATTTAGAAGCATTATGGCCGAACATCGTCTGCCTAGTTTCACCTAGTCGATTAACATCGAATATTGCGACTAAATTGTTTAAGCTATAGAAAGCACCTAACTGCAAAGCTTCGTATACAGAACCTTCTGAACTTTCACTATCTCCCATTAAAACATAAGTATTAAACTTCCTTTGCTCTAACTTACCTGCAAAAGCAAAGCCTAAACCTACAGATAGCCCTTGACCTAAAGAACCAGTAGATGCCTTAACCCAATCAAGATCTCTTGAAACGGGATGGCCCTCAAGGGGGCTATTTAGTTGCCTTAATTTACTAAGGTCGTTTTTGATGGCACCTGCACGATTTAAAGCAGAATAATAAATAGGGGCAGCATGACCTTTACTTAAAAGAAATTCGTCGTTTTCAGGATTCTGAGCATTTTTAACGTCATATTTCATATGCCCAAAAAACAAACAAGAAATTATTTCTGCACAAGACATGCATGAGGTAGGATGTCCGCTCCCAGCTTGTGTAGTAGAAATAATTGAATCCCTTCTCAGAACATTCGCTATATCTTTTAACTTTTTGACTGAAATCAATTTAACCACCTCTTAAATTATTAAGTATTAACTATTTTTTAACTTTTCCATGATCAAAAAAATGCACGGTTCTTGTTGGGAAGGCAAAACCGACACCAAGCTTTTCTATTTTTTCTTTCAACTTCAAGTTAATCTTTTCTTGAATTTCCATATATTCGTTATAGTTTCCGGTTTCGACATAATAGACTGCTTCAAAGACCAAGCCCGAATCCCCAAATTCCTTGAAGGTAACCATATCTAAAGATGCATTACTTACTTCTTTTATTGACTTTTCAGCTTCTTTCTTCACCTTCTTTAATTGATCGGAAGTGGTGTTATATTCGACTCCGAAATTAAATACAATCCTTCTCTGCTGCATTTTTCCATAATTTTGAATCCTACTAGAAGTTAGGTCGGAATTACTGAATACAAGTTCCTCGCCTCCGAGCGCGTTCATTCTGGTTGTCTTTATGCCAACTTGTCTTACAGTTCCCATGTCACTGCCCACCATAATGAAGTCTCCTTCTCTAAAAGGTTTATCAAAGTAAATTGCAAAAGCAGCAAACAAATCCCCCAAAACAGCCTGTAAAGCAAACGCAATTGCAACACCTCCAACCCCCAAACTAGCAATAAGCGGAGTAACATTTATGCCAAAATTAGACAAAACCATCAATAAAGCAGTGGCCCAGATGGCAACCTTTGCAAAGAATTTCAAAACAGAAATCATGGAAGTACTCATCTCTTTATTCTGTTTCTCTTTTTCTTGCTTATACCTTTCAAGACCGTGTTGAACAATGCTTATTAATCCTACTGAAGCATAATAGGCAACAAAAATTATTATTATAGCTCCTAGAACGCTATCTAATTGTTGAGGTAAGGCCAAATAAAGAGTTGCTAGGTATAAAGACAGGTAAAGATAAAATTTCCAATTAATCCCTTTCAAAAAATCAACAATGATATCATCCCAATAGGTACCGGTTTTCTGTGCGCCTTTTTTGAGAACATACACCAAGTACTTGTCAAAAAGCATTAATAAAATAAAAATTCCTGCAAATATTGCCAAAGCTGTCAAGAAATCATTGCTAGTATTATTAGAAATAATCTGATTATAAAGCTCAACGGGACTTACCATAATCGGTTAAATCTGTTTTCCTTTTTATAGTTTTTGAACTAAAGCTCTTCAAAACTCAACTTATCTTTAACCAATTTGTCCAAAGTCTCGTCCAAATTTTCTTTCGAAACTCTTTTTTGTTCTAAACTATCTCTGTCTCTCAAGGTTACGCTACCATCCTCCAGAGTTTGATCGTCGACAGTTATACAATAAGGCGTACCAATTTCATCTTGTCTGGCATACCGCTTACCAATGGAACTTGTCTCATCATAATAAACACTAAATCCTTCTTGCTTCAAATGAGAATGAATTTTTATAGAAATCTCAACAAACTCTTCACGTTTTTTAACAAGTGGCAAAACTGCTGCTTTGTAAGGAGAAAATTTGTCAGGGAATTTAAACATGGTTCCTTCCTTCCCTTGTCCGTGAAAAACATCCAATAAAGCCCAAATATTCCTATCAATTCCAAAACTCAATTCCAAAACATGAGGAATGAACTTTTTACTTTCATGAGAAACTTTCATTCTTTCACTAGAAACTTTTTGATGCCCTTTCAAGTCATGATCTGTACGGTAATGAACACCTCCAACTTCTTTAAATCCTCCAAGAGTATCCAAATAAACTTCAACATCATAATGATACTTGTTGTAAAAAGCCTTTTCCGAACCACTTAACTCCCTAAGTCTAAATTTTTCTTCAGGAAGTTTCATGACATTCATATAAAAATCCTGAACTTTTGAAAGATGATACACATAGTACTTCGGAATTCCATGTTTCTCATTCAATTCTGAGCACGAGATTTCTCGGGCCTCGTCCTCTGAAGAAAGTTTAACTTTAATTTTCGAATCTTTAACGTTTACCCAATCTCCATGTTCGTCTATCTTGTCCGGATCGAAGAAAATTTGTAATTCAGCCTGGCTAAACTCTCTAAGCCTAAAAAACATTTGTCGAGGAGAAATTTCATTCCTAAATGCTTTATCGACAATTACCAAACCCAGGGGCAATTTTCCTCGAGTTGCATTAAATTCGTTTTTGAAAGCCAAGTAAGCAGACTGAGCAGTTTCAGGAGTCAGATAACCTTTCTCTTTCTCAAAACCAATCGGAACTTCAAACATCATATTAAACCATTTAACTTCACTTAAACCAGAACCGCAGTCAGAACAACCCAATCCCCTACTTTCAAACTCTTTATTCATTTCTTCTAAACTCAAACCTTCAGCATCTTCAACACCTTCAGCCTCCAAAATTTTATCTGCTCTAAACCTTTTCCCACACTTTTTACATTGTGTCAAAGGATCATTAAAACTGTCTAGATGTCCTGAAGCCTCAAAGACTTTACCGGGCAAAATATTGTTGGATTGAATTTCGTAAAAATTATCACTTAAAGAAAAAATCATCCTTTTCCAATAACTTTCCCAATTCCTTTTCAACATTTTACCTAAATGCCCGTAAGTAAAAAATCCCGCTCTTCCACCATAAATATCTGCCGTAGGAAAGAAAAAACCTCTATCCTTAGAAACTCTTGTAATATCATTCAACTTCTCTTGCCTATCCATTCCTTGACTTTCGTTATTTTCCATAAAAATTACCCAAAAAACAAAACTAAAAGAACTTTAAAAATATTCTTAAGCTATTCACTAATTACTTTAAACAAAACACGTTTTGGAAATTTCCGTCAAATTCACCGTAAAAAATAGGTTGCCTATTGTGGTTTTTCGTCAGAAAAAGCTCAATAGCTAAAAATCTTCGACCTTTTGTCGGAATCTATTCCCCGATTACCTTGACAAGAACTTTTTTAGGCCTCATTCCATCGAACTCTCCATAAAAAATAGCTTCCCAAGGCCCAAAATCCAATCCTCCTCCAGTAATCGCGACTGTAGACTCTCTTCCCATGATGGTTCTCCAAATATGAGCATAAGCATTGTCCTCTCCGGTTAAATTATGGTTATACTTGTCTTCGTCCGTTGGAGCCATCTCCTCGAGCCATTTTCGGTAGTCCTTCAATAAACCACTTTCATTGTCATTAATAAAAACAGAGGCCGTTATATGCATAGGATTTACTAAAACAAATCCTTCACTAACGCCGGATTCCTGAACGATCTTCTCGACTTCATTGGTTATATTGACAAATTCTATTCTTTCCTCGGTATTAAATGTCAGGTATTTTGTGTGACTTTTCATATCCTAGGAGAAACAAGACAAAATTATAAATTTTAACGAAACATTTTAAATATGGTTTTTTCTCGTTTCTCTACAAGCCCCTGTAGCTCTATTGTGATTTTCTGCAAAGAAAAGCGCAATAGCTAAAAATCTCCGATTTTTTGTATGCTACAGAAAAAGTAAGGCCCCTGTAGCTCAGCTGGATAGAGCGTCTGACTTCTAATCAGAAGGTCGCAGGTTCGAGTCCTGCCAGGGGCGCTCGAAATAGTTAGATGCGGAGGTGGCACAGCGGCTACTGCGTTCGGTTGCAGCCCGAATATCCGCGGGTTCGAGTCCCGCCCTCCGCTCCTTCCGCCTTTATTCCGTTAAACCTTAAAACTGTCCAAATCTTTAGGCAAATAAGTTTCAGAATGATATTCTTTAACCTCATCTAAAACTTTCTTCAAATTCTTTTGATACCTTTGGCTTATATGGACTAAAGCAAGAGTTTTCACCCCAGAACTTTCAGCTATCTTTCCAACTTGGTCTGCAGAAAGATGCAAATGATCTTTGGCCAAGTCCTTCAATTCAGAACCGTAAGTACACTCAGAAATCCATAAATCAGAACCCTTAACCAAAGACTTAATTTTTTGATTATACTTGGTATCTAAAACGAAAGAAACTTTCTTGCCTTTCTCAACATAAACCAAATCTTTAGACCTATACTTTTTCCCCCCGACAGAAACATCTTTACCTTCCTTCAATTTTTGTAAATGCGGACCGGCTTTAAGGCCGGATTCTTCAAGCTTAGACTTATCGATATTACTCCTGTCTTTAACGACAAAAGAGTAAGCATTAGTCGGAATGCCATGCTCCATTTCTTTAGCCTCAAAATAATAATCATCAGTCTCAAAAAACTTCCCTGAAACCTCTTCATACTTAACACTTATTTCGTTAGGAAAACCAAAAAGCCTCATTAAATGATCAAACTTCTTTTTAGATCCTTCAGGACCATAAATAACCAATTCCTGACTATAACCGCTCATCGACAAAGTCTGCAAAAAACCCGGAAGGCCCAAAACATGGTCTGCATGCCAATGAGTAATTAAAATCCTGTTAACTTTGCATGGGTTCAGCTTAGCCTTCCTAAATTGCCTTTGCGTTCCTTCGCCACAATCAACCAAAACATTCTCGCCCCCATAACTTAACAAAAACGCAGGATGATTTCGGCTCTCGCTAGGAACAGAATCTGCCGTACCCAAAAAATGAACTTTTATTTCTTCAACCATAAGATTAGGAACAAAAAATAATTAATAAAAGTAACTAATGGCCTAATCTACAAAAAAGTGGCTTCCATATAGTTTTTGGAAAAATCTTTGTGTCTTCCTTAATGCAGGCCTCTTTACATCCATGCCTCTAGAAAGTTGAAATAAAATGTAATCTGATCTATTGCCATGATCTACCTGCATTATTAAACACTCAAGAAGAGCAAGAGCTTCATTATAGGTATTATAAAATTTGGAAGAACCGCCTTTCTTGTCTTTCTTAATCTTGTCGGCAACAAAATCAACAATCTTCCTGAAGTTCTGCTCGTCCTTAGCTTTTGCAAGTTCTTTCAAGGCGTGCTGAAATTCATTGTTAAGAAGCGGATTTTTAATCTCTCCGTTATCGATCTTTTTAGCATACTCTCTAGCTTGTTTCAGGTTTTCAATCATAAAAAAACAAAAGAAAAAAGAATTTAAAAAATTATCAAAGAGCTTGAGCTAGTAAAAATCACTTTGTGAACCTCGCGAAATCAACGGTAAGAACGCAAACTATTCAGACTTCGAAGTTGAAGCCGGAGAAATGTAGATGATTGTATCACCTCTCAAGAAGGTAAGACCTATTTGTTTCTTAACTTCTCCGTTCTCCATTTCCTTTACGTTATCCAACACTAGATTAGTGTGGATGTCAAAGGCTACCAAGGTTCCAGTGAATTGCTTTTCACCTTTCAAACTCACAATCACTTCTTCGTTCTTGGAGTTGTTCAACAAGTCCAACGGTCTTGTTATCGAATTAGCCATATGATAGGTGGAGGGAATTCCCTTTTTAAGTTTTTCTTTTCTCTACGAAATAAGTCTAAAGAAAAACATTTATAAACGAAAACTCAATAGCCTAACCATGGACTTAGGAAGAAAATCAACAGGTGGAAAGTACATTAAGTGGAGAAAGAAAAAGCTCTACGAAAAACCAGGCCAAAAAATTTCTGCTAAACTTAGCGACGAGGAAAAAAGAAAAACCGAAAGAACTAGAGGCGGTAACAAAAAACTAAGGCTACTTAGAGGAAAAACAATAAGCATCCAAAACCAAGGAAAAGCAGAAAAGGCAGAAATCAAAAACGTTATTGAAACTCCTTCAAACCGATTCCTTGCTCGACAAAACATTCTAACAAAAGGAACAATAGTAGAAACAAACAAAGGAAACGTAAAAATAACAAACCGGCCCACTAAAGAAGGCATTATCAACGGTGTTGTCCAGGAACAATCTGAATAAACTCTCTTTCTCTCCGAATTTAATTGAACAAAGTTTTTTCTAAAAAAAGCACAAAAACATTTTTAAACACCATTCTATTTATAAAACTTACGATACATTTAAAAATAAACTGTCAAAACACAAACTCACTAATGCAAAAAGGAAGCAAATGCCCAGAATGCGGAAGCACAAACCTCACTTACGATCCCCATGTTGGAGAAGTTACTTGTAATGATTGTGGCCTAATCGTTGAAGAAAACATGGTCGATACAGGCGTGGACTTGTCAAGCAAATTCGATAAAACCGAGAAAAAAGGCCGAGGCGGTTCCCCGATTTCTATGCAGAAATTCGATAAAGGACTAACAACTAACGTGGGAGAGGTTTCCGACATTTACAAATTAGATTCAAAACAAACTCGAAAGTTCCTAAGACTAAAAAAGTGGCAAGAAAGAGTCTCTACTTCAATTGAAAGAAACTTGAGACTTGCCATGGCTGAATTAAGAGTTTCTGCTTCTTACCTAAACCTTCCAACTGTTGTTCGTGATGAAGCTTCAAGAATTTACAACTATGTTCTACAAAGAGGTCTCGTAAGAGGAAGAAGCATGGAGTCTGTAATTGCAGCTTGCCTTTACGCAGCTTGTAGGCTTTACAACATACCAAGAACCCTTGATGAAATTTCGACTGCTTCCGACGTAGAAAGAAAAGAAATCGGACGAACATATAGATTTATAACAAGAAAACTAGGAATGAAAGTTCAACAATCTTCTCCAAAAGATTACATTTCAAGATTCTCCTCTGTATTGAAACTCTCTCCAAAAACACAAAACGAAGCATTAAAGCTATTACAGCAAGTTGAAAATGTAGAACTAACTTCGGGACGTGGACCTGCGGGAATTGCAGCAGCGGCTTTATATGTGGCAGCGTTAATGAACGACGAAAAGAAAACTCAAAGGGAAGTAGCCGACGTCGCTGGAATTACAGAAGTAACAATAAGGAACAGATACAAGGAACTTATCGAGGAACTTCAACTAGAAGAAAAAATCAAAGAAAAAGAAAAAGAAGCCGAAAAAGAGAAAGAAAATTCCAAATCAAAAAGCGAATAATCAAAACTTCTAAAAACTCTAATCCTTAAATAGATAAATAAAACGTCTTTCCAGTAACTAAATTTAACGATATTCCCTAAGAAAAGCCAACCTTAGGAAAATGTCAAACAATGTGAAAAAGACGATCGTAGGCAGAAGGCGAAGCCTTTAGCTATTCCGCTTTTTGCGGAGAAAAATCGAAATAGGGAAAACGACATTTTCCAAAAAAGATTTAACCGCCACTTCATGAAAAGGTGGATCGTTTACGGAAACAAAATCCTTATGTGAGGAAAGACGATCTTAGGGAAACAGCGTTTCCATAGGCGGACGTACCGAAGCGGCCAAACGGGCAGGGTTTAGGACCCTGTGGCTTAGTGCCTTCGAAGGTTCGAATCCTTCCGTCCGCATTGTGATTTTTTAAGTGAGACGAAAAAATACGGATTAAAGAGCCTTAGGCCTCTTAACTACCTAAATGAGGGTTTTCAAAAAAATCAAAAGAGCAAATCACACAAAAATTCCTTGCTAGAAATTGTACACAAAAAACTAAGGAAAAGCTCGGAGACCGAATGGGTTAGCAATTCTTTTGAATCTCTATATGGTAATGGTCAGATTCAATAATGTTTTGAATCCTGCCTGAATTACTGACTCTACCGTTTTTCACAAATTTTCTTTGACAGGCCCTGAAAGAATTGTCAAAGGCCTCCTTATTTTCAACTAAACTAAAATCTAAAGCCTTTGACTTATAATCTCCTCCGGAAGTCGAATAATGACATGAACCTCTCTTATGAGTACAACCACTAAAATCGTTGGAAGAAGGATCACACTGACCTGAATAAATACTATTATCAGTTATAGAGGTTATTTTTAACTTCTCTCCTGTAGAGCTCTTATAATTCTTACCTAAGCAAACAGCAAAATCTTCCATCAAGGGACTTATATCGTCTAACTGCTGATCATTGAGGGAATCCTCTATTGAATTTGCCTTTATTGAAGTTTCGCTTACTTCAGAAGATTCCTGAGTATCCAATGGATTACCAGAAATCTTTCTTAATTCAGCATACCTTTTCATAACTTGCTCTACATAATAAGGATGTCCGCATCCTGTACCTACATATCCTCTCAATGCGGCCTTCCATCCGGTATACCTAACTTCCTCCCTCCTATTTTCTGATTTATAGCCTTGATCTCCCTGCTTACATGAATATACGACATTACCATCAGTAGAACTTTTCTTATATGATAAAATAAGTGTTCCACAATCTAAATTATTCTGCGCTTTTGTTTTAGCCTCTCCATAATATCCACTGAAATTTCCTACTCCCATCTGGGGCTCGCATATTTCAAGAGTGGTTTGCTTAGTGAGCTGCATTAGGCCTTTGGCTCCAGCAGTATTTTCTCCAATCTCGCAACTACTCTCTTGCATAACAATAGATAGGACCAAAAGAGGGTCTGGAACTTGACTTTGCTCGGTAGCAGAAATAATTCCTTTTGCCAAGTCCTCGCACTCTGAACCAGTGCAATCACAAGTTCTTCCGACTAACTCTTCTCCCTTGCTCCACTTCGTGGTTGTACCAGTGTCCTTCAATAACTTAGACAATTCATCTACAGACATCTGATTCTTACTAACCCTAATATCGGACGATCGAGATTCGGCTGAATCCCTACTTTCAGGAAGAGACCTTGAACCGGACACATAAGGATTCTTGCCTGTCTCGTAAAACTCTGCCCATCCGCTAGGAAGATTCTGCTCATCTACACATTCATTAGAAACCGGGTTACATTTTTTGCCCTGGCCACAAGACTCGATTTCTGTGTATGTAGAAGTAGCTTCTGCAATTCCTATATTTTCAGCAGCTTGCTCAAAAGCACCAGAGAAACATTGGAGAATTTTATCTCCATCCTCGCTACAGACTTTTGAGTCTACAGGGAAACAGGCATCTTGTTGTTCGCCAATATAATTCTGACAATAGCTCTCTTCGACATTTGGATTACAATACTGGCCGTATGAACAAGTATCTTTAGGGCCCCACTTGCCATCTTTGCAGGATAAAACAGTTTTCCTATCTGAACTACATGTAATTTTTCCCGGAGAATCGCATTTTCCGTAAACATACCCGAAACATTTAGGCAAAGGTCTTCCGGTAATTATTAAGGAACCTCCCCTTTCGTAACCCATATTCTTTAAAGGCTCAAAGTATGCTGGCTCAACAGAATTCCTCATCTCTTCAAGATCTTCTCTCTGTAAACTACCGGATCCAGAATTAACCCTTTCCAGAACCCAGGACCATCCTGATTCATATGAATTCTCAAATTCCCCCGAGGAGAAAGATGAATGTTTTACCTTATAAATTAACTCATTCCCTCCAAAAACATAGGTAATTTTGAAATAACCAGGATCATCCAAATATTCTATTGTTCTCGCAGAATCCGAACGATCAAAAGAACCTATTGAATCGGTAAGGTCCACAAGACCCTCATAAAGTTCTATACCTCCATTTATCATTTGTCCAAATGTAGGCTCGTAATGAGAGATTGTTTCTATAGACTCGAGTGTTGACCTTGCAGTAGAAGCCCACTTTTCAATTGACTCCCAGAAAGATCCCGGGGTACTTAGCATACGTTGGTCCGGTTTTTTAGTAATCTCATTTAAGAATAAACCAATGCCCTCCTGGTAATTCCTAAACCTTAGCTCTCTCACCATCCTCAGAGACTCACTTGACATCCCTCCTTGAGATTCTACGCTCTCCAATTTAGATCTGTTTTGTACTGAAATCCATTTTATCTTTACCTCTTTTTCTAAGGAAGTTCCTAATTCCTCGGAATAAGATTCTTTTTCAATAGTTGTCCCTACCTTCTCGCATTGGTTAGTCCAGTGCCAAGATCCATCGAAGTATTTGTAACAAAATTCGCCACCTAAATTATCAGGTAACTTGAACCTTAGTTTAGGACTCTCACACATTGCCTTTTTCTCTGGAAGATCAAGTTTATCTTCTCCGCCATCCTGTCGGTCACTTTCACCGCCACGGTCTTTCCTAAGCTCTTTAGCCCATTTCTCAAACATTGTCTTAGCCAGCTTAGCATATCCCTTCCCTCTCTCGAAAAGGACTTCAGCTTTCATATCGTTGTAGACAACTCTATCAAGTAACCTTGTCAAATCACCATTTTCAAAGATCTCTCTAATCTTATCTACCTTCAAAGCATCTATACTACTTTCATTTTCAAGTATGTTGTCTAGTTTATTCCAGAAATCTTTTCTATTTGTCAAATATTCGTCTGATGTGTTAATTTGACCCCTCCAAGTCTTTTCGGTTTCATTAAGTGTCTGGTTCTGTATAAACTCATTGTCGATTGACTCTTTTATGCTTCTTTGATCTAACCAACACCTCATCTCCGGATCTCCACAGTGGCCAACATCTACCCACCTATCATTAGGAACTCTCTGTCCAGGATTTTCTTCTGCACAAATTCTTGTCAAGCCTGATTGGTAAATCTGAGGATCCAGTGCATTTTCTGCTCCAGCTTGAATATTGGAATTCAAAGCATTAAATGCACTAGCACTACCAGAAATACACTCTTTTTCCGATCTGATATTCTTGTTTTCTATTTGGTCTTGTACATATCTGTCACTAAGCCAATTCTGAGCAAATGAAGTA